>JAUNSQ010000013.1 GCA_030539135.1 Synergistaceae bacterium
TTCAGCATATGGAGAAATTTTTATTTCAGCATGTTGACCACGCCGATGGAGAGCGCCGGGCAATACGTAAAGAGCATCAAGCAAGCGACCATAGCGACAAACGCCGGAATGATCTCTTTTGATATGCTCTCTATGCTCTCGCCGGATATGGCCGCGCCGACGAAGAGGTTGATGCCGTAAGGCGGCGAGACGAACCCGCAGGCGAGGTTGACAGTGATGATAAGTCCGAAGTGTATCGGGTCGATGCCTATCATCTTGACGACGGGGAGCAGTATCGGCGTGAGTATGATGACCGCGGCGATGTTGTCGACGAAGCAGCCGAGTATCAGCAGGAAGATGTTTATGAGGAGGAGCAGCAGCACGGGGTTGTGCGCGAACTTCATCAGGTAGTCGGCTATCATTGGAGGTATCTGCGCCATCGCGAGGTAGCTCGCGAACCCCATCGAAAGGCCGATAAGGAACGTTGTAGCTCCGTTGATGAGCGCGGCTTGACACAGGCACTTGTAGAGCATGTTCCAATCTAGCTCCTTATAGACGAACTTGCCTATAAGGATGGAGTAGACGACCGCGCTGACAGCAGCTTCCGTCGGCGTGAATATGCCGCCGTATATGCCGCCCAGTATGATGACTGGAACCATAAGGGCCCATATAGCTTCTTTAAAGGCGCGGGCTACCGTCTTGAACTTAGGACGTTCGCTCATGCTGACGTAATGCCTCTTTCTCGCCGTTATGTAGCAAACGAACATAAGCGCGAGGCCGAGTATTATACCTGGGACAATACCGGCGATGAACATGTCTCCGATAGAGCACTGCGCGACCACGCAATAGATGACGAACGGTATGCTCGGCGGGATTATAACGCCTATAGTACCCGCCGCGGAGGTTATCGCCGCCGCGAAGCTGGCGTCATATTTCTTTTCCTTCATCGACGGTATCATGAACGAGCCGATCGCGGAGACCGTCGCCGGGCCGGAGCCCGATATAGCCGCGAAGAACATACAGGCCAGCACAGTCACCATGGCGAGCCCGCCCGTGATGAACCCAACAAGACTCTCCGCGAGGTCGACGAGGCGACGCGATATGCCGCCGTTGCACATAAGCGCCCCGGCGAGTACGAAGAATGGTATCGCGAGCAAAGGGAAGGAGTCCAGCCCCGTGACCGACTTCTGGGCCAGCATCACCATAGGGATATCCGACGTTAGCAGCATCGCGATGCCCGTGGACAGACCGATGGTTATGCCGATCGGAATGCTCAGCATTATCGTTATCAATAGTATTGAGAAGAGAAGTATAGCTTCCATGTCAGCGCCGCCTAATCTACCGCCGGCGGTTCCGGCAGTCCATATTTATGAAGCTTGTATATCTCGACAGCGAGACGGACGCTCATCATAGCGCAGCCGACGGGCAGGCAGGCGTAAGGCCATTCCATAGGGATGTCCATCGCGGGAGAAAACTGTCCCGTATCTACAAGGAAGAGCACCATCTGTGTTCCGTAGTATGTGAGCAGCGCGCTCGATACGAACCACGCGAACAAGACGAAATATTCAAGCGCGACGCGGGCCCTGCCCTTGAGCAGCCCCGCGAACATTTCAACCCTAAAATGAGCCCGCTCACGGACGGCGTAGCTCGCGCCGACCCATGAGAGCCACAGGAATATATAGCGCGCCAGCTCCTCGCTCCACGAGAGCGAGTTGGCGAACACATAGCGCATGACGACCTGTATGAAGACAAGTATCGTCATGATCGCCATTGTGGCCGCGCAGAAATATTCCTCTAAGTTATCCAAAAACTTGCCTATGGTCATGTTAAATCTCCGTTTCCGAAAAATGCGCCCCTGCCGAGGCAGGAGCGCACAGAATGAATATCTTTTTCAGGTTATTTCTGGACTTTTGCCGCGATGTCCATTATCTCTTTGCCGAATACGCCTTCAAACTGTTTCGCGACTTCCTTTGACGCCGCGACGAACGGCTTCCTCTGGTCGGCTGTGAGTTCGTTGACCTTCAGCCCCTTCGCGATAAGGGCCTTCTTCGATTCCTGCTCATACGCTATCATCGTCTTACGCTGTGAGAGCGCCGTGTCCTTCGCGGCCTTCGTCACGACGGCCTGGAGGTCCTTCGGGAGTTTATCCATGAACTTCTTGCTGAAGACGAGCATCTCGAACGAGAAGACATGTCCCGTCTCGGAGAGGTACTTCTGCACTTCGTAGAACTTGCCGTCGAGATAGAGCGCGTATGGTGCTTCCATAGCGTCGACAGTCTTCTGCTGGAGAGCAGTGTAGAGCTCGCCGTATGCGATAGGCGTCGGGTTGGCTCCGAGCTTCTTGAAGTATTCGATGTGGAGTTTGTTCTCCATCGTGCGGAGCTTTATGCCCTTGAGGTCCGCTGGTTTGTAGACGGGCTGTCTGTTGTTGGAGAGGTGGCGTGAGCCGTTCTCCATATAGCCGAGGACGAGCATCTGCTTGTCGGCGAGTATACTGTTGAGCTTCTTGCCAAGTATGCCGTCTACGGCTTCAAAGGCCGACTTTCTTGACGTGAAGAGGTAGGGCAGGTCGAGTATCTGCATCCTCTTATCGAACCCAGCCATCGCCGAGTTAGCGGGGATAGCCATCTGTACGGTGTTCATCTGTACGGCTTCGCAGGACTCTCTGTCTCCGCCGAGCTGTCCGTTAGGATAAAGCTCGACTTTGATCTGCCCCTTTGAATTGGCTTCAATCTGCTTCTTGAAAACCTTGTTGAGGGCTATCATTGTTGGGTGCGAGTCGGAGTCGACGCACGCCACCTTGATCGTGTACTTTGGGGCCGCGAAAGCCGCTCCTGCGAACACTGCTACGAACGCTGCAACTAAGAGTACCGCCATAAATTTCTTCACTGATATTTCCTCCCTAGATTATGAAAAATTGATTTATGAGTGCCAAAAATATTGAAACCACATTTGCCTATCGGAGCGCAGAATTTCAACGCTATGATTTTACTACAATAAAGTGTTTTTGCAATAAAATAATTTGGAAGGCGGAAATTACAACTGACGAACCAAGGTCAACGCCGGCTGAGCCCGCATAGATCCACTGCGAGCAGACGGGGAAAAATCTACTGCGAGTATAGGGAGAAAGTACGCTGTGTTTTCTGTTTTATGTCTCGCCGCAGATTTTTAATGCGGCGTCCAGCGTCGTTAAGACTCCAGGTCGTAGTAATTTTATCGTCTAAAGATTTTTCCCTGGGAAGCTCTCGCAGGTGGGGGCCTCGACCTGTATCGTCCACGACGCCAAGTGTGTGCCGTATTCGACGGCCTCCGCGAGTGTCAGCCCGTGTATAAGGCCGACGACCGTGCCTGAGAAGAAGGCGTCGCCCGCGCCGCTCGAATCTACGACATCGGTCGGGAGAGCTGGACAGCATCCCTTTTCTCTGGCCCTTGCGTCGTAATATACCGAACCTTTCTCTCCCATTGTGATGACCATAGATGTGACGCCGAGCCGACTCGCCCCTTTAACAAGCACGTCGAGCATATCTTCCGCACCGAAGGCCGTGAGGTCCCTTTCAAAGAGCCGTCCGGCCTCTACGTCGTTGCAGATGTAGCACTCCATGTTCCGCAGGAATTCGCGGTTCTTTAGGACCACCTCCATATTCCCCGTGATCCCGTAGACAGGTTTTGAATATTTCTTCGCGAGTTCGAGGACTTTGCCCGATATTTTCTCGTTGAGGTCGAGTTCCAGCACGACGCTGCCAGTCCGCGAGATGATCTCGTCGCCGAATTCGTCTATCGTCTTTTCTAGGATGGTGAGGTCTGGCATCTGCGATATAGACGAGGCGAGCTCTCCGTTCTGGTCCATCACTGCGAGCCATATCCCCATGCCGGCCGCCTCCGCCGACTCCGTGTAACGCGTGTCAGCACCCTTATCGTTAAGACGCTGGAGTATCTCATGCCCCAGCGCGTTGTCGTCGACAGACGAGACGAAGGTAACTGGCAGTCCCGCCGTGGCTAAGTTCTCCGCCACGTTGCGCCCGACGCCGCCGTGTATGAATTTGACCTTGCCGACATTCCTGCCGAGCGGGTCGTATCTGTAAGCCGCGAAGCCTTTGCAGTCCACAAAAACTGTTCCTATAACTGCCGTATCTGTTTTCATGCGGATCATCTCCTGCTTTCGGTGAAATATTTCAAACCAATTTTACCGCAGACGATATCTTTTTCACACAAATTTGTTTATGATGTGCGTATAGCAAATCAAAATATTAGCGAGGTGAGCGCGATGCTCCTGTCCGTAGATATAAGAGAGCTGGATGTATGCGTTGCGAAGTTGCAGTTTGCCAAGGGCTCCGATTGGGAGAAATGCCTGATGTTTCCGAGCGGGTCTGCGATAGAAGATTTTTATTCATGGGCCGACGGCGTCGCTGACAACATCTCAGTCGAGGCGTTCTTCGACATTCCCGCGCGCGGGATAAGCGGAGTTTTCGCCGGGTTTCGCGTCCCAGCCGAGAATTTTAAGGCGATAAAAACCATTGCGGAGGAGTTTGCCGCTTCGACGGGAGGATATGATCTCGCGTCTTTCATCAAAGCGGCGGACGAAGGCTGTGGCGGAGAAATGTTCTGCGCGGGGCCGGACTTCATGGAACTTGGGGTAGTCAACTACTGGGTTTCTTTTGGAGCGCTGCGCTTCTGGAACGGGGAGGGCAACGCGGAAATGCGTCTGATGTCCGCGCTCGATAAAAATCCAAGATATCTTGGCAGACTGCCGGGAATCCCCGCGGTCGAATCTGGATATACGGCTCCTGTGCCTCACTGGGTCGGCGTGCCTGTCAGGTTGAAGTAAGCAGGGCTACATGCTGTAGAGGTCGTACGCGATCTTTGCGAGCAGCATTGCTAGGACGAACATCACCATCGGTTTGATGAACTTGGAGCCCTTTGTGAGCGCGCACTGCGAGCCGAAATAGTTGCCGACGATGCCGCATGCCGCGGCCGGTACAGCTATCTTATATATTACGTTGCCGGCCAGCGCGAATGTGAGCAGAGAGGCGTAGTTCGACGCGAGGTTGAGTATCTTTGCGTTCCCAGAGGCCGTCTTGAGGTCAAACTTCATTAGCATTGAGAATGCTATTATTGCGAAGGTCCCGGTGCCGGGGCCGAACAGTCCGTCGTATCCACCGATAAGAAATCCGATGAAGAAAGCGAGCAGCGCGGCTTGAAACTTTCCAAGTGTCGACGAGAGGTCTTCTTCTCCAAAGTCGCGTTTCGCCATGATTATGACCGCCGCCGTTGGCAGAAGGAAGAGCATCATCGTCTTCAGCGTTTGGTCGCTGAGGAGCAGCGCTATCTTTGTGCCAAGCGCCGACCCGATGAACGAACCTACCGCGGCTATGAGGGCGGCCTTAACGTCGAGAGCCCCGCTCCTCCAGAATTTGAGAACGGCTACCGTTGTGCCGCAAGAGCCTGAGAATTTATTGCACCCTAAAGCGAAATGCGCTGGGATGCCCGCCGTCATGTAGGCTGGTATGGATATCGTGCCGCCGCCGCCCGCGACGGCGTCCACAAATCCTGCGAACCCAACCATGAAACATAAGAAGACCATAACGGGAAGACTTAAAGATACCATTTATAAATTTCTCCTCCAATATATATAAGACGAATTGATTTTACATCTAAATATCACGCGGCGGCTAACGTACGTATGTTTTAGGCAAAAAAGCGGAGCGCGCCGTTCTGCGCGCTCCGCGAAAAGAAACTGGAATGGATGGTCCTAGAGTTTTTCGACGGCCTCTTTGATGCGCCTTAGCCCCTCTTCGATATATTCGTAAGAGCGACAGTAGGCGATCCTTATATGGCCCGGCGCTCCGAACGCCTCTCCGGGGACTGTGGATACTCCGGCTTCTTCGAGGAGCCACGAGCAGAACTTGTACCCGTCCATGCCGAGCGACGCTATCCTTGGGAACGCGTAGAACGCTCCGGCTGGCACGGCGTGCTCAAAGCCCTTTATACGTCCAAGGCCCTCCATGACCATGTCGCGGCGGCGTTTGTACTCGGCTATCATGACTTTGACGTCGGCGTCGGCGTTCTTCAGGGCGTTAACGACCCCGGCCTGCGCGAAAGCCGTGGCGCATGTCGTGAGGTTTTGATGGCATTTGTTCGCGTAGGGTTTCATGTCCTCGGGGCAGATGAGCCAGCCGACGCGCCACCCCGTCATCGACCATGTCTTTGACGCGGCGGATATCGTTATGGTCTGTTCCGCCATTCCGGGGAGGCTCGCGATGGGGACGTGCTCGCCGTCGTAGAGGAATTTCTCGTAGCACTCGTCTGAGATGACCCAAAGGCCGTTCTCTTTGGCGAACTCGGCGATCTCTTCAAGGTCTTTGCGCGTGAGGACCGCGCCGCTTGGGTTGTTGGGAGAGTTTATGAGCAGTATCTTGCTCTTGGGGGTGATCGCCGCGCGAAGGTCGTCGACCTTGAGGCGGAACCCGTTCTCCATACTTGTGTGGACTTCCTTTATCACTCCGCCGGCTATCGCTATCTCGTCGGCGTAGGCTGGGAAGTATGGCGTTGGAACGATGACTTCGTCGCCAGGTTCGAGTATCGAAAGGAATGAATTGGCAAGCGCCTCTATCGCGCCCGACGTTATCACTATGTTTTTGTTAGGGTCTACGTTCATCCCGTACTCCCTCGCGTATTTTTCAGCGACGGCCGTCCGGAGCGCGAGCGTTCCGGCCATGTCCGTATAATGAACGTCTCCCGATTTTAGTGCAGAAATCGCGGCGTCTTTTGCGCACTGCGGAGAGTCGAAATCAGGGCGGCCTATCTCCATGTGGATAATGCTTCTGCCCTGTGACTCAAGCTCGTCCGCGCGGCCTAATATCTCCCTTATGCCGCCGGTCATTTTGATCGACGACATCCTTGTGTTCGGAAATCTTGTTTTTGACATTTATATCACCTCAAGTTTAGTTTTATTGATACTATTGATTTTATGTTAAAGCCGGTGTATATTTCTTACTCGTCAGGCGGTTATCATGCAGCCGCCTAAGAGTATCTTATCACTATTTATTATGATACCAGCAAGCTGTGCATATTAAACATCTAGTTTTTAGAAAATGTTGGATTATATATTAAATATGATGTATCATTTTAGCATGTTAACAATGTCTCGGAAATAACGATTTTCGCAAAATCACCAAATAATCTAATCAGTGGAGGAACAGGAAAATGAAAAAGACAACATTTGCGGCATTATCCATCAGCATCTTGGCTCTTATGCTCTTTGTGGGCACGAGCTTCGCGGCTACGACGATCAAGATAGGGCATGTCCTTAACACAGACCACTCTTGGCACAAATGCCTCGTAGGCTTTGCAGACGAGGTCAAGAAAGAAACCAAGGGCGACGTCGTTATCCAGATTTATCCCAGCGGACAGCTCGGCAACGAGAAGGACGTTATCGAAGGACTTATGCTCCAGACGGTTGACGGCGGGCTTATCGGCGGCGGTTCCTTCCAGTCAGTGGACCCAAAGTTCGGCATCGAAGCCCTGCCTTATGCCTGGCCGACGCACGAAGCGGCTTATAAGGCGTTTGACGGCAAACTCGGCGACAGCCTCCTCGCCATTCTCTCCAAGAAGGGCGTAGTTGGCCTTTCATGGTGGGAGAACGGGTTCAGACACATTACGAACAACAAGAAGCCTGTTGTCAAACCCGCTGACCTCAAGGGCATGAAGCTCCGCGTCACGCCTGACAAGATGCGCCTTGACACGTTCAATCTCCTCGGCGCGTCGCCGATGCCGATCAGCTTCGGTGAACTTTATTCCGCGCTTCAGCAGGGCGTCGTAGACGGACAGGAGAACCCTTACGCGATCATCTATTCCAACGCTTTCTATGAAGTCCAGAAGTATCTTTCGAAATCAAGCCACATTTGGGGCTCGGCGCTCCTCTGCGTAAACGACGGCGTATGGAAGAAGCTGTCGGCGAAAGACCAGGCGATAGTCAAGAAGGCCGCGAAAAAATGGTGCGCCATCCAGCGTAAACAGACTATCCAGTCTGAGAACGACTTCCTCGCGAAACTCAAAGCCAAGGGCATGAAGATCAACGACATCGACAAAGCCGCCTTCAAAAATGCAGTACAGCCTGTATGGAAGAGCTATGAGAGCGTATTCGGCAAAGACCTTATCAACATGGTCCGCGAATACGGGAAATAAGATCCATTATGTCCGAAAAGAAAGATGGAATACTCAGGAGGGCCTATCGCCCTCTTGAGTTTCTGCTTATGCTGAACATACTTGTCGTGTTCGTGATCGTCCTTATGGAGGTCACGTCGCGCTATATATTCCATGTCTCGCTTCCGTGGGTCACCGAGGTGTCGCAGACGCTCCTCGTCTGGACCACTTTCATCGGGGCGGCGGTCGCTCTGCTTCTCAAAGAGCACATGGTCATCAATATAATATTCAATAAAATCTCTTCACTCGGCATGCGCAAGGCGATCGAGCTCATAGACGATCTTATCATTCTTGCTTTCGTTGTCCCCGGACTTCTCGGCGGCTGTAAGCTTGTTGAGAGGACGTGGAACATGACGACGACGACATTGCAGATACCGGCAGGCATAATGTATTTGGCGTTCCCATTGGGCTGCGCGTTGATGCTTCCCGTTCTTCTGCGCGACATTCTGAGTATATTCAGTCGGGAGTGATATAGTTGCTTACGCTTGCAGCAACACTTTTGATCTCAATCGCGATAGGGGTCCCAGTGTCCTACGCGATAGCTATTTCTGGCACGTGCTATCTATTATTCGAATCTGCGCTGCCCGTGCTCATTATCGCTCAGAGAATGGTCGTCGGCGTCGACTCGTTCACGCTGCTCGCCATACCCCTGTTTGTGCTTGCCGGTTCGCTCATGGCCGAGGGAGAGATAACGCCTAAGATAATGCGCTTTGCCTCCAGCCTCGTCGGACACATACGCGGAGGAATGGCCATGGTAATGGTCGTCTCCTGTATGTTCTTCGGAGCGATATCGGGCTCTGGGGTAGCCGACGTCGTGGCAATCGGCTCTATAATGCTCCCCGCTATGAAAGAACAGAAATATAGGCCGGCGTTCAGCGCGTCGCTCCTTGGGTGCGCGGGTTCGCTTGGCACGATAATACCGCCAAGCATCGTCATGGTCGTCCTCGGCGTCACGATGGGCACGTCCATAGGTAAGCTCTTTATGGCGGGCTTTATCCCCGGCATCATGGCTGGAGGTTCGCTGATGGCCATCTCTTACTATTTCTCCAGAAAAGAAGATTATCCTAAACTTCCGAGGGCCGACTGGAAAGAGAGATGGGAAGCGTTCAAGGGCGCGTTCCTGCCGCTTGTCACCCCAGGGATAATAATAGTGGGCATCCTTGAGGGTATCTTTACGGCGACCGAAGCAGGGGCTGTGGCGGCTCTCTATGCGCTGGTATTGTCGAAATATGTATATCATAAGATAACGTGGAAACGTTTCTTTACGATATGCCTTGAGACGGCTAAGACGAGCGCGGTCATCCTCTTCATCATTGCCGCGGCGAGCCTCTTTGGGTGGATACTCACGGCGGAGGACATCCCGCAGAAACTTGCGGCCGCTATCCTCAGCATCTCTGACAACTACTGGATGATACTTTTATTCTTCAATATCCTCCTGCTCATCCTAGGGACGTTTATGGAGACTACGGCGATAATCCTTATCATCATACCGATCTTCATGCCTATCATGCAGCGGATAGGAGTCGACCCGATACACCTCGGAGTTATGGTCTGCGTGAACATGGCGATCGGCGCGAACACGCCTCCGCTTGGGGTGGACCTGATGACGGCGTGTAAGGTCGCGGACATCCCATACGAAGATTCTTTCAGATATATATTTGCTTTTATCGGGGCAATGACGCTGATACTCATACTAATAATAGCTTTCCCTGCCCTTTCGACATACATACCGAACCTAGTCGTGTCGGGCGTCGAATAAACAAAAGCACTATTTAGCGGTATTAAGGCGAGATTCATGTTGACGCATGAGTCTCGCTTTTTTGTGTAATTTTATTCGCCGCCGCATATTTTTAATGATTCTCAAGTAAAAACTGATAGGCGCGGCGGAAATGAACTTTGCAAAAAATGTCGTTGAATCGTTGGAAATTCTGGGCTCACTAAAATTTGTAGTTATTTGTTCGGAATTTGTATTCACTTTATTTCCACTTGAAATTTTTTAAATAGCCTTGCCTTTTATAAAAATCACTGCCTGATATTTTATTTTATATTGTCATGATAACATATATGTGGTTAGAATGTTTTTAAAGGCACCTTAAGACATTGTGATTATCTTGACAATCTTTTTGGCTCGTTTATAATTTGACATGTTTGAGATAAGGCGAAAGAATCTAGTATAGCTGTGCGGTCACGCCATTTGACAAGGCGATGTTGACGCGGCAGCTATTGTTGCTATTACTAACTTTCTGGGGTGTTGATATGCAGACTTTTACTCTAGGCGCTAAAATTTTTATGGGTGAATGTTCAGTAGGTCCTGTCCTTACAGGATGTAAAAATGTGCTTGTCATTACCGATAAGTTTATGGATGAGAGCGGCAAGGTCAAATATGTGACGGACCACCTTGATAAGGCCGGCGCAAAATATAAAGTCTTCTCCGATGTCCACCCCGATCCCGACACTGAGACGGTCGCCGCGGGGATGTCCGTCATGGAAGAAGTCGAGGCGGACTGTATCATTGGTTTTGGCGGCGGTTCTGCGATAGACACGGCCAAGGCTGTTAGGTTCTTCTGGGAGACGAAGCTCGGAAAGCCGCGCTGCCGTTTTATCGTTATCCCGACCACCAGCGGCACTGGTTCCGAAGTCAGCGCCTATGCCGTAATCACAGACAGCGCTAAGCAGATCAAATATCCTCTCGTCGACGAAAGGCTGCTGCCCGACGCCGCGATACTCGACGCTTCGCTGATAGTCAGCGTGCCCCCAAAGGTCACGGCCGATACGGGCATAGACGTTCTTACACACGCGATAGAGGCGTTTATTTCAGTAAAACATACAGATTTCTCAGACGCTATGGCGGAGAAGGCGATCAAGCTCATCTGCCGCAACCTCTATACGGCGTACAAGCATCCCGACGACCTAACGGCGCGTCAGTATGTTCACGACGCGGCGTGTATGGCCGGCATAGCTTTCAGCAACGCGGGCCTTGGACTGAACCACGCAATGGCGCACGCGCTCGGCGCAAAGTTCCATATCCCGCACGGACGCGCGAACGGGATAGTCCTTCCGTATGTAATGAGCTTTAACGCGGGATGTTCAAAGATATTGACTCCCGTCGCCAAGCGTTACGCCGAGATCGCCTCTATCCTCAATTTAGACACATCAGGGACACGGCAGAGCGCTTTGAGCATGATTCGCGATGTACGCGGACTTATCGACAGGCTCGGCATACCTACGACGATCAGGGCTGCTGGCGTCTCAAAGGCGGATTTCGACAGCAAGCTGGATACATTGGTCGAAGAGGCCCTGGCCGACAACTGCCTAAAGACCAACCCGGTACATGTATACAAAGAAGAGATGTACGAACTCTTCCGCTCCGCGTATAACGGCAAACTTTAAAATTGGAAAGCGTGAGATCGAATGGCTGAAAGTATAGAACTTCACGATAAAGCTCGAATAATACAGGAGTTCGTCCCCGGCAAGCAGGTCACGCTCTGCCACGTCATACCGAGTCCCGTGCCCGCGCTGTACGCGAAGCTGGGGCTGGTGGACGCGCATGGGGCGATAGGCATCTTCACGATAACGCCGAGCGAAGCCGCCATGATAGCGGCTGACGTCGCGTCAAAGGCCGCCGACGTTACGATAGGTTTTGTCGATAGGTTCAACGGTTCGCTGCTCATTACGGGGGACGTGGCCTCGGTACAGGCTTCCATGAAGGATGTAATGGACGTGTTGTGTACACAGATGGGATTTGCGCCGACGCCGATGACAAAATCATAGGGAGACGCCAGTACATACTTATAAGAACAGCGGCAACTGCAACAAGGAGTTTTAACTAATGGCAAAACAGAAAAAAATCGCGCTGATGGGGCGGTCGATGGCAGGCAAGACGACGCTGACCCAGTGCATCACGAAACAGGATATAAGTTATCACAAGACTCAGGCGTTGAACGTAGTTAACGGGTTTATCTTGGACACGCCCGGCGAGTACCTAGAAGGGACGATATTTCGCGGAGCGCTGACCGTCATAGCGGCGGATGCTGACATCATAGTTTTTGTGCAGGACGCCACGGAGAACGGGACAATGTTTCCTCCGTCGTTCAGTTCGTTATTCTGCAAGCCGGTCATAGGGCTTGTTACGAAGGCTGATATAGCGACGGAGAAGCAGATAGAGAACTCGAAGATATATTTGCAGATGGCAGGGGCTCCAAAGATATTTGTTGTGAGTTCCGTTACAGGCGAAGGAATAAAAGAATTCCTCGACGCGATAGATTACGCGCAGGACGAGACTGAGGCGGGAGAATAGATATGGCTGATATTATCAACAGCGTAGGGATCGACATAGGGACTTCGACGACACAGCTCATATTCAGCAGGCTGGTCATCGAGAACCGCGCGAGCAGCTACACGGTCCCCCGTATAGATATAGTAGACAAGCAGGTCACATACAGGAGCGCCATCTATTTCACGCCGCTGCTGTCGGCCGACGAGATAGACGCCGCGGCAGTCAAAGAGATAGTAAGGTCTGAGTACCAGAAAGCAAAGATGTCTCCTGACATGGTACAGAGCGGAGCCGTGATCATCACCGGCGAGACTGCCAGAAAGCAGAACGCTAACCAAGTGCTGAACGCGCTGTCGGAATGGGCTGGCGACTTTGTTGTAGCCACCGCTGGGCCCGACCTCGAGTCCGTGCTTTCCGCCAGAGGCGCTGGCACCGACACCATGTCCGAGGAACACCGCACGGTCATGGCGAACCTTGACATAGGCGGCGGCACGACAAATATAGCCGCGTACAATAAGGGAACTCTTATTGGCGTCACATGCCTCGACATAGGCGGACGCCTGATAAAGATAGAAAATGGCAAGATTTCTTATGTCTTCCACAAGATAAAGAAACTCGCCGACGACATAGGGGTGCGCCTTGAAGTTGGCGCAGCGGCGAACGCCGCGGCCCTGTGCAGGGTCACTGACAAGATGGCTGAGATACTGGCCGAGTCCATTGGCCTTGCTCCTAAGACTGGTCTCTCCGACGGCATGTATACCAACGACGGAAAGCCGCTGCCGGAACATCCTCCGATAACAGAGCTGACGCTCTCAGGCGGAGTAGCGGATTGTTTTTATAATGCCGCGGGC
The DNA here is from genome assembly GCA_030539135.1 of Synergistaceae bacterium. Classification (GTDB taxonomy): domain Bacteria; phylum Synergistota; class Synergistia; order Synergistales; family Synergistaceae; genus JAUNSQ01. Next base: position 13,306 of record JAUNSQ010000013.1, read on the forward strand.
CATTCGGCCAATGACGTTTTTAAGTACGGCGACGTTGGAGTCCTTCTGGGCGATTCCATAAGGGCGAACCGCAGTTTCAGCTCTGTGAACATACTTCATCCGGCTGAGACGATTCGCGCGACAGTCGTCGGCGCGGGTATACATACGACGCAGATAAGCGGAAGCACGATATCTTTCCCGGATGGCGTGCTCCCAATAAAGAATATCCCTATACTCCGTATCAGCGAGCCGGACGAGGAATCCTCGGATACGATAATATCGTCGATCCGCGCGCAGCTCCCGCTGTATATGACGGACGGCCGCCAGGAACAAGTGGCGATATCGTTTGCCGGCTGGGACAAGGGAACATTTGACGCTTTGCAGAAACTGGCCGATGCCTTGGTCAAGGGTGCGGAGGAGGTGATAAAAGGTCCGTTCCCATTGATCTTCATTATAGAAAATGATATAGGCAAAGCCTTAGGACATACGCTCAATGTCAAGCTTGATCATAACAAATATGTCATTTGCATCGACGGAGTAAGGGCATTGAACGGAGATTATATTGATATAGGCGAACCGGTTTGTGGTGGGCATGTGCTGCCCGTGGTAATTAAGACGCTGATATTCAATTCTTAGCGTTTTAACGTAAGCAATATAGAAGGAAACTAAGAAAACAGAGAGGTGAGAGGTCAGCATGAAACTTAAGACAAAGTTGTTTGGTCATACCTATGAATTTAAGTCGCTATGCGAAGTCATGGGAAAGGCCAACGAAGAGAAGTCTGGTGACAAACTGGCTGGGATTGGTGCAGAGTCCGCAGAAGAAAGGGTAGCCGCTAAGGTAGTCCTTTCAGACGTAACTCTCGAAGAGCTTCGCAACACGCCTGCCGTACCTTACGAGCAGGATGAAGTGACGCGTATTATTCAGGACTCCGTAAATGAGACCATTTACGAGGGAATGAAGCATATGACTGTCTCGGAGTTCAGAGAGTGGCTGCTCGACGGAAACACTGATACAGCTATGATCAGACGTGCCTCACGCGGACTTACGAGTGAGATGGTGGCTGCTGTTGCAAAGCTTATGAGCAACTTGGACCTTATTTACGCCGCAAAGAAAATGCGCGTATCGGCCCACTGCAACACAACGATCGGTCTTCCGGGAACCTTCTCGTCAAGACTCCAGCCGAACCATACGACTGACGACCCCAAGGGCATCATCGCATCAGCGATGGAAGGCTTCAGCCTCGGCTGCGGCGACGCAGTCCTCGGACTGAACCCAGTCGACGACTCAGTTGAGAGCGTCGCGCGTATCCTCAAGATGTTCGATGAATTTAAGAACAAATGGGAGATCCCGACACAGATATGCGTCCTCGCGCACGTTACGACGCAGACAGAGGCCGCCAACAAATTCCATGCTCCTATCGACCTTATGTTCCAGTCGATAGCCGGATCGGAAAAGGGCAACGAGGCGTTTGGACTTACGGCTCAGATGCTTGACGAAGGCAAGGACATGATGCTCCGCAGGGGCACATGCACAGGCCCGAACGTCATGTACTTTGAGACTGGGCAGGGTTCCGAGCTCTCAGCCGACGCGAACAATGGCTGGGACCAGGTCACGATGGAAGCCCGCTGCTACGGTTTCGCAAAACGCTATCAGCCGTTCCTCGTCAACACGGTCGTCGGATTTATCGGCCCTGAATATCTGTACGATTCAAAGCAGGTCATCCGCGCCGGTCTCGAAGACCACTTCATGGGCAAGCTCACCGGCATTCCGATGGGATGCGACGCCTGCTACACGAACCACATGAAGGCTGACCAGAACGATATAGAGAACCTCGCGACGCTTCTTGTGGCTGCCGGATGCAACTACATTATGGGCGTCCCGCAGGGCGACGACTGCATGCTTATGTATCAGTGCACTGGATACCATGAAGCAGCGGCTCTGCGCGAAACCTTTGGACTTCGCCCGACGGCGGAATTCGACGCATGGCTCGAGAAGATGGGCTTCTCTGAAAATGGGAAACTGACGCCTCTGGCCGGCGACGCTTCCGTGTTCTTGGATAAGTAGCGAAGGAGGGAAGCAGACAATGATTGAACAGAATGCACTTAGAGAAATAATCGAACAGGTGCTCAGTGAGATGAATGTCGAGAAGACATCTGCTCCTGTGAATACGCAGGCGGCTCCTGCCGCTCCTGCATTTGCGCAGGGCGGAACAACGGTCGATGACGGATTTATCCCCGATATCACCCAGATAGACATCCGCACACAGTACCTAGTTGACAACCCTCGTCACAAGGAAGAATACTACGACCTCAAGCAGCATGCGCCGTGCCGCCTTGGCATAGGCAAAGCTGGCGCGCGTTACAAGACGCTGCCGATGCTTGAATTCAGAGCCGCTCACTCAGCAGCTCAGGACGCGGTCTTCTCCCCGGTAGACCATGATTTCATCGAGAAGATGGGATTTTTCACGGTCCGTTCACAGTGTGAGAATAAGGATATCTTCCTTACTCGCCCTGACCTCGGCAGAAAACTCAGCCCCGAGGCAAAAGAGACTCTGAAGCAGAAATGCGCCAAGAACCCGACAGTCGAGCTGTATATCGCGGACGGACTCAGCTCCGCTGCCGTCGCGGCAAACGTCGGAGACCTATATCCCGCCATCGTGCAGGGGCTTAAGAGCTTCGGCATCGAAGTCGGAACGCCGTTCTTCCTCGAATATGGCCGCGTTGGAGCCATGGATGAAGTAACGGAAACACTCGGCTCCACAGTCACCTGCGTTCTTATCGGAGAGCGCCCTGGACTTATCACAGCCGAGTCCATGTCAGCCTACATCACCTATAAAGGAACGGTAGGAATGCCTGAGGCAAGACGCACCGTTCTCTCGAACATACACAGAGCCGGAACTCCGCCTGTCGAAGCCGGCGCGCATGTAGCTGAAATAATCAAGAAGGTGCTTGACACGAAGACGTGCGGCACAGATCTTAAACTGTAAATACTAAGAGGAGGAATGAACAGATGAAGGGAGATCCAATCAAGGCTAGCGTACTTGCCACAAAGATTATTCCTAACGTTGATCCCGAACTTGCACAAGAATTGGGCTTGACACCAGATCAGAAGTCCCTTGCTCTGATCACATCGGACTGCGATGATGTTACCTACACCGCGCTCGATGAAGCGACAAAAGCTGCGGACGTTAAAGTCGTATATGCGAAGAGCTGCTACGCGGGCGCGCCGAACGCGACACAGAAGAGCGCTGGCGAAATCATAGGCATCCTCGCCGGACCGAACCCAGCCGAAGCAAAGGCCGGACTCAAGGCCTGCGTCGACATGGTCGAGAACGTGGCACACTTTATCTCAGCCAACGAAGACGACACGATCGCGTATTACGCGCACTGCATCTCACGCACAGGCTCCTATCTCTCAGCCGGAGCGGGAATTGCAGAGGGTGAAGCCCTAGCATACCTTATCGCGCCTCCACTGGAAGCGATATATGGTATTGATGCCGCGCTCAAAGCTGCCGATGTCTCGATGTGCGTACTCTATGCGCCACCATCGGAAACGAACTTCGGCGGAGCCCTCCTCACAGGGTCACAGTCAGCATGCAAGGCAGCCTGCCAGGCGTTTGGCGCGGCAGTCGAGTATGCTGCTGAAAAGCCGCTTGACTAATCCCTGCGAATGAGGCTGCAAGGAGGAGGTAGATCATGGAAGCATTAGGCATGATTGAAGTATATGGCTATCTTGCAGCAGTCGAATCATTAGACTGTGCGCTGAAAGCGGCGAATGTCCGCCTGCTCACAGTCAAATTGGTAACCGGCGGCATGGTCGCTGTGTTCGTCACGGGCGACGTAGGCGCTGTAAAAGCGGCTATGGACGCATCTGCCGGCGCTGCCGAAAGAGTCGGAAGGATCGTATCGGTCCACGTTATCCCGCGTCCGCACCATGAAGTGGATCTTCTCATGGGTGAAGACGTTAGGACGCGTACCGCCGAACTCGTAAAGGCGATGCTGTCACCGAAGGCTCATAAAGCTCCTGTTGAGCAGCCGGCGACACAAGGCGCAGACGAAACACAAGACCTGCAGGCGATGACAGTTTCCGAGCTTCGCGCTCTCGCTTTAGAACTTAAAGTGAAGGGCATATCCAAAAAGGATATCGCCAAAGCGACGAAAGCCAAACTCATCGCAGCCATAAAAAAGCACGAAGGATAGGAGGGATAGCTCGTGCAGTTACACGATAAAGACCTACTGTCTGTTCAGGAGGTACGCGAACTCATAGCGGCGGCGAAAGTCGCTCAGGCGGAGCTTGCTACTAAAGACCAGGCGTACGTAGACAGACTTGTTAAGACAATAGCGGACGCGGGCGTCCGCAACGCAGTGCGCCTTGGGCGTATGGCAAACGAGGATACCGGATTTGGCATCCCCGAAGACAAGACAATCAAGAACGTCTTTGCCAGCCGCGGCGTATACGAATATATAAAGAATATGAAGACGATCGGCGTCATCGAGCATGATGACAAGCTCAAAGTGACGACACTGGCAGTTCCCCTTGGCGTCATTGCTGGTATCATTCCTTCGACGAACCCGACGTCCACGACTCTTTATAAGGCCGAGATCGCGATCAAATCAGGAAACTCGATAGTTTTCTCACCGCATCCTCAGGCCCTTCGCTGCATCCTTGAGACAGTCAAGGTCATCCGTCAGGCGATATCCGAAGCCGGCGGCAATCCCGACCTCGTCTCATGCATCACGATCCCGACACGTCAGGCGACCGACGTCCTCATGAGCCATGAAGACACGGCTATGATCCTCGCCACAGGCGGAGCGGCGATGGTTCGCGCGGCATACTCGTCAGGCACTCCGGCTATCGGCGTCGGCCCCGGAAACGGACCTGCGTACATAGAGAAGACAGCCGACATAACGCTCGCGGTCAAACGCATCATGGATTCCAAGACGTTCGACAACGGCACGATATGCGCTTCGGAGCAGTCAGTCGTATGCGACACTAACATGGCCTCGGCAGTGGAAGCCGAGATGACCCGTCAGGGCGCTTACTTCCTCTCAGACGCCGAGAGAGATCAGCTCGGAAGATTTATCCTCCGCGCGAACGGCACGATGAACCCGGCCATCGTCGGCAAGAACCCGCAGGTAATAGCGGAACTCGCCGGACTCACCAACGTACCTTCATCGGCGCGTGTATTGGTGGCCAAGGAAACA
>JAUNSQ010000129.1 GCA_030539135.1 Synergistaceae bacterium
ATCCGCCCTTTGGATATCCAAAGGGCATTTTTGTTATTTTTGTGATACCATAACGGATGTTCGATATCAAATCGCAAATGGGATGAAACACGCTTAAATGGCAGACAGGACTCTACAGCAGGAAAAATATATACGAATGACGACAGCTCCGGTAGAAAAGCTGGTGTGTTGTCTCGCGCTCCCCTCTATCGTAAGCATGATGACGAGCGCGCTCTACAACATGGCCGACACCTACTTCATCGGCAAGATAAGCACTGAGGCTACGGCGGCCATCGGCATCATATTCCCATACATGGCGTTCATCCAGGCCGTTGGGTTCTTCTTCGGACACGGCTCCGGCAATTTCATATCTAGGGCGCTCGGCAGCAGGGACACTCACGGCGCGGCGCGGATGGCGGCGGACGGATTTTTTACGGCGTTCATCTTCGGCGCGACGCTGATAATCCCAGGCTTTATATTCATGGACCCCGTGTTGCGCAGCCTTGGCGCGATAGATTCCGTTTTCGCCGACGCGAAGGATTATTTTACATATATCCTGCTTGCGACTCCTTTCATAATGTCGTCGCTCGTGCTCAACAACCAGATGAGATTACAGGGCAACGCCCACCGCGGGATGATAGGCATAATGACGGGGGCTTTTCTTAACATCATCCTCGACCCGATACTGATATTCTGCTTCGACATGGGCATACGCGGCGCGGCTATAGCGACCGCGTTCTCACAGATCGTCGGCTTTGTCGTGCTCTATATAATGAGCGGCATCGGTGACGGGATAAAGGTCCGTTGGAAAGATTTCGCCCCGTCCGTCCCAGCCTATGAGGAAATCGTTGCCGGGGGACTCCCGTCTCTGTCGCGGCAAGGGTGCCTATGCCTCGCGGCTGTGCTTCTCAACCACGCGGCTGGAGACTACGGCAGCTCTGCGCTCGCGGCGTTCTCCATCCTCAACAGGGTGACGATGATAGCCTCCTCCGCGCTCATTGGATTTGGGCAGGGCATCCAGCCGATATGCGGGTTCAACTATGGCGCGGGGCTTTACGAAAGGGTCGAACGTGCCTTCTGGTTCTGCGTCAAACTTTCGACCACAGTCCTCATAGCGCTGAGCGTGGTCGGCTTCATCTTTTCGGCTGAAATCGTCAAGTTCTTCCGGGCCGACGACGCGGAGGTCATTAGGATTGGGACGCTGGCCCTGCGGATGCAGTGCGTCTCCTTCCCGTTTGTCGGATGGGTGACGATAACCAATATGTTCCTGCAAAACATCAGGAAGACTGTCCCGGCCACCGCCGTCGCGATGGCTCGCTCGGGGGCGTTCTTCATGCCGGTCCTCTTCATACTGTCATACTTCTTCGGGTTGCTAGGCATCCAGCTCACGCAGCCGACCGCCGATATTCTCTCGTTCATTCTCGCCGTTCCGCTTGGGCTCTCCGCTTTGAGGGAAATGAAAACGCGCTGATATATTACGCGCAGCAGGAGGACGCGGCCAAATCAGCGAAGAGCTGTTCGTTGGTCGCGTAAAATTTGTCATCGAGGGATGTGTATTTGCTGATAAGCGCCGCGTACTCAGACTTCAGCGCCTCATAGCGGCTGGCGGCGTCTTGAGAATCATGCGCCGACTTGCTCATGAACGCGTCATAATTGGCCTCAAGCACCTTGATGATATCGCTGTCGAGCTGTCCGTTGCCGCCCATCTTTTCGAGTATGCCAAGCACAGTCTCCTTTGGCATCGGGTCTTTGTAACTACGCTTGCCTGATAGGGCGCTGGCTATATCTGCGACAGCCATTATGCGCTGGGACAGCGTGAGGTCATCCGCGAGCAGTTTGCCCGGATAGCCGGACCCGTTCAGCTTCTCATGGTGGCGGGCGGCTATTTCGGTGATATCATCATTTGCGAAGCCGCCTACGATCTCTCTCGTCCACTGGGCGTGGCGTTTCATCACCGGCCATTCGTCGTTATCCAGCGGCCCGTCCTTCTCGAGTATTGAGACGGGGACTTTTATCTTTCCAAAATCGTGGAGCAGGCCTGCGAAATACAAGTCCTCCTGCTCCTCTTCGGACATGTTGAAATATTCGCCGAGCAGCTTCGCGAAAGCCGCCACTTGGATAGTATGCACGATGGTCTGTTCGCTGCGGAAATCTATCGTGAAGACCAGCATCTTTATCAGCTTGATAAGCTCTTCTTCCTTGAGCGCCAGACCGTTGTAATAATCTCTCATGTACGTTTCGCATGTGTCGTCGCGAATGGCGTTGATGATATCGTATTTTTTATCCGCGTTGATAAAAAGCTCCACCTCGTACGGCGAGAAAAGCGAGCCGGAATATTTGGCTACCGCGTCTATCACCGCCCTGTTATCGCCGTCAAACAGAGCCGAGATGTCTATGCGGTCGGCGAGGTGCATCCGCAGCGCCTGTTTCATATACGGCGACGTATGCTTCAGTGAGTCCGAATACGGCATGTGGTGATAGAGGATGACCTCCGCCTGGCTGTCCAGCGGCGAGAGGTACTTCGTGAACAGATATCCATATACCGCGTGAGGCAGGGAGTTCGCCACCTCAAAGTGCATGAGGTCTTCGACTTCTTCGGTCTTATACGCTCCGATATCATGGAACAGTGCGGAAGACGTCATCATCCTAAGCTCATGCCCATCGACACGCCCCTCGTACTTCGACATCATGTGGCAAATGTAGGCCACACGAATGCCATGGTCGATGAACTTGTCGTTGATCAGCGACATCACTGTTCGTATTATGTTGAACGGAGATTCGTGTATCTTCATATATTTTTTCATCAATGATGATTATACTATATATTCTAAATATTCTTAGTGAATAATATACTGGCAATATAATGGCAAAGGTCTCCGTTGGCGCAACGCGCGACGGAGACCTCTTTTACACATAATTATTTACCGCTTACAGCGACTTTGAATCCGCGACGCAGAGGCGCAGGCTGCCCTCCATACGCACTCCGTTTGTAAAACCTAGGTTCGGCAAGCCTCCAAGGCATTTGAGCGTCGAATACATCTGGGGTATCTTGTACCAGTCTTTCGGCACAACTATATCAACTGACGCGTCTCCGTTCCATATCTTACGCGGATGGACCTCCTGCGGATAGAGTATAGGTCCGCATGTCGCCGCGCCTCCGCTTTCTACGAGCGGTATATAGCGGTATCCGAAGTTATTGACGAACGGGCTGTCCTGCGCGGCCTTCAATGTCTCCGCGTCGGCCTCGCAAACCTCGTAGAAATCGAAACGCGCCATCGTCTCGCAGTAGAGGGACGCGCTCGCAAACCAATGCTTCTCAAAATGGCGGTCCGACGAAATATCACAGAAGACCTTAGGCATTCCGTCTTCCTCGCGTCCACCGAGGATAGGCACAGTGTCATCCTCCCATATCACAAGCGGGTAGACGCCCTCGATCTCGCGTTCGCCGCCGATATACCTTACGGGAACGCTCGCCTGAAAGATGCGGTATTCTCCGTTGGCCATGAAATCGACGCCGCGGCAGTTCGCATATCCCCATACGACCGATGGGCGGAGTATCTCGAACTCCGACGGCACATACTGCGCGAGCGCCTCCATATCCGTACTCTGCTCCGTCTGCATCATCAGCACGTCGCTGTAGACGACGCGGGTATCGCGGCTAAACGGCCAGCCTCTGAAATGCACCGGCATCCGATACGTGAAGCCGTCGCGGAAATTGAATTTACCTCTCATGTGATTCGCCTCCATTCTTTTCACCACAAACATATAATATATTCTAGACAATTATCTTGTCATTTCCAAGCGTGGATATCTTTCTCCGCTGCCGACGATCAAAAATCCTGACGGCTTTTATCCCTCTCGTTCCGTCCATTTATGCAGCGCTTTTAATTGTTCTTCCGTATGGAACCAATGTTCTCCGTCTTCCCACTTCACATTGATAAATTTATTTTTTCCCGCACTCTTTTGACCACGGGCACGAAGAGCAGCGGCTTTCGGCTTTGTTGAAAACGCCGGACAGGGCTTCTGTCGCGGCGACGTGTATTTCGTCGCCAAACTTTACAAAATCGCCGCCCTTAAATAATTTCCTCCTGCATTCTCGCTCGCGCAGATAGTAAAGCCCAGCATCGACGGAGAGGTCGCTTGGACAGCCTTTGTGTTTCCAAATAGCGTATGCGTAGAACTCCAACTGAAATTCGTAGTATTCGGGGGCG
>JAUNSQ010000130.1 GCA_030539135.1 Synergistaceae bacterium
AATGTTTTCGTATTGGTGCAACTGTAGCCAAAAGAAAGCGAGCCTGAGACCTCTGGACCTCCCCCGCCACCTTTATATCCGCCGCTCACCCCAGCGCCGATGCTCCAACCGATGCTCGACGTCGTGGTGTTGTCATGGTTTGAAGCCACAGGCGAGGGCTGGCCCTCAAGCGCCCAGTCGGCGGGAGGGTTTGATATTTTGTTTGTTATTTCATATTTTCTAATATAGTCGTCTACGACCTCGCCCTGACCCACATAATACTTTTTCCAATCTAGACGAGTCCTGTACCTAGTACCGGCCCATTTTTTCAGATAATTCGCCGAACTGTCGAGGATGCCTCTCTGCTCTATGTAGTAATAATCCCGACCGCCAGTGGCCGAATCCTCATTTTCAAATATATGGCAGGCGATAATATATTGATTAAGAACGAAAGATTTCCCAAAATCATTATTGCTGAGCGTTATCTTGTACTGTTTTGCAAGGTCGATAAGATTCTTTTCGACTTCGGACTGCGAATTACCCGCAGTGCGCTGAGAAACTAGCGCCGCGCTCGCTGTTGACGCGCCGACGACGAGGTCGTCGGCGTTCTGGGCAAGCAGCCATTTTCTGAGGTTTTTCAGGCCGGTCACGAAATCGGACGACCACAACTCTATTTCCGCCTCGTCTGGACTTTCTTCAATGTCGTATTTGCAGACTGTATCGCCGCTAACGATATAGCCCACCGTCACGTCAGTGAGTCCATGACAGTCAACGGAAGCTCCGTTCAAAACAGCCGTTATACTGCCGCCGACGCCCTCTTTCACTGCAACGTCGTTCGTTGTGCCAAGCAGCGTGTCGTCGCTTATAATTTCATAAATATCGCCAGATTTAACGGCACATATTCCCGAGACCGCTTCGTCCACGGTTCCGTCAAAAATATCGTTATCTTGATGGTGGCAGAAGACGTGTGTATCTCCGTCTTTCTCCAGTTCGATGCCGAAAAGGGTCGTCTCGTGCGGCAGTCCGGCAACCAGCGCGCTGTTGTCCTCTATACCAAGAATCGAGCGCAGCTTCGTTATTTCGTTCGCACTTGGCGACATGAGGACGATATGTCCATTACCGTCATAATTTTCTTTAATGACCTTAGCGACAGGGTCGTTAACAGTCATCTTTTCCATCACGCCGGGCGTGATAAGGATAGAGCCGCCCACAGGGAACGTTTCGCTGTCATAAGGGCGACAGGCAATATCAGCAGAGGCAAAATAGCTATCATATCCTTCCGGCATCGTTCCGTATATGTAAAGTGTGGACTGTTTGGCGCCCTGTCCATCCGAACTGCCGCCACAGCCGCCTGAAAAAACGACGGCAAACGCCGTCAACAAAGCCGCCACAAATACCATCTTTGACTCTTTAAACAATTTACCCATCTGTGCAAACAGCCCCCTCTGTCTCCTGTTCTAACCGCTTTTTCCGGTAAAAGCTCTAACAGGCCCTTTATGTTATATATACTCGTCACGTTACCTGCGCAACCCATTCATGCCATACTATTAAACCTGATGGCAGCGCCGACATAATCAGGATATTACCCAAACCGTTACGCCTACATTATAAACCAATGCTTATAAGGATTTTTACGTTAAATCCATTAATTATAAAATAAGTCTATCCGCGTCATGGGAGGGGTCATGACAGCCTTGGAGGATTTATCTCGCGACAATTGTGCCTTCTCTCTGCTTCAAAGTTTCTTCACCTGTTACGACTTTGTATCTGCCCCGGTCGTTAAGCCCCGAGTTGTTCAGCTTTTCGACGGTGCCGATATCGGCGTTGTAATATCTGCCTGTATCTGTGTCCAGTACAGCCTCTATGCCGAGCGTCGCATCGCTGTATTCCTGAGACTTTGTGGCCTGGACTCGGTTGCGGTTTTCATACGACTGCCTCATCGAGGCCGATATCTCATTGTAGGTCCTGCTGATATAAGCGGCGTTTTGTCCCATGGCGCGGAGCTCGTTGTCATGTGCCTGCATAAACTCTTTAGTAAACGTGAGCGAACCGAGGCATTTTTCATATATCGCGATGTGATTATTGAGGTCGCCCTGCCGTGTCGTAAAGAACTGCGCGCCTGAAACGCTCAGGGGAATCAGATAATTGGGGACGCCATAGGCTTGAAATTTCCAGACCAAGGCGGTGAAAAATCCTTCGCACCTTACCCCCTGACCGTTAGTATAGCTTCCGTGAAGGACGTCTCCGCCGTTGGGCATCCTTCCGATTTGAGATATGACCTGAAAGTTGTCTAGCGCCGGCAGAATAGAATTATATTGTCTGCACTGGCTGAATATCCTATAGAAACCAGCCGCGTTGGCAGGGTTTATTACAGGAGCCCTCAGCCTTTCCATATAGCCGATCGTCTTATTGACTCTGAACCAGTCCCTGGCTCTCTCAGATTGGTTAAAACCGCTGCCGCACCACAAGAAGAACATTTGATAAGCTGGGTCCTGCGGATTTACTACCGATAGAGTGAACGAGGTGACGCCATATTGCATATTGTATTTGACCTTCCAGCCGCGCGGGATGGTCATGCTGAATGCGGGATAACTGACCTGCTCGTATGCGATCTTTGTATTTGCGAGAGGCACTATTTTGATCCCTTTGACCGCTTTCTGCGCTGTTGTAGTTTTGACCGCTGAAATAGGTTTCGGCATAGCTAAAAGCTGTGCCGATGTGACTGCTTTAGGTTCCGTCTTATTCGAGGCTCTCTCCGTGCTTTCTAAGGATGTGACTATCGTCGTCAGCAAGGCGTTTATATCGTTGGAGTACGTTCCTACCTCTTTGCTTCCCACCATATAAATACGGCCGTTCTCTTTAATGGCCACGCGGGTGTCGCAGATTTTATATTTGCCGTTTTGAATAGTATATTCGTAGCGTATCTGCCAGACCTCGCGTCCTCCGACCTTTGTCTTCGCGGCGGGAGCGACGATGCTAAGGTCGCCGTATTTCGGCTTCATGACCTGTTTGGCAAATTCCTCGAAGAAATTCGCTTCATCCTTTGACCACTTATAGCTGTCGACTATGACATACGGGATGGACATTCCATAGCCTGAGCCATCCTTTTTCTTAAACGCCTGCTTACTCTTGCCAACGTAAACAGACCCACCGTCCTCAACCGCAGCACAGTCTGATGGAATGACAAACTTGCATTTCAAAGACCCGCTGCTGTAAGACGACGCGGCGTATGCCTCGCAGCCCAAAACGGACAACGAAACAAAAGTCGCGACAATGATAGAAACCATCGATCTCAGAGTACCGCGTGAAATGTTCATGAGTGCCCTCCTATAGTGAGTTGCTGCATTTTGCATGTGTCCATAGGTACATATATACACCAATGTCGACATTCTCACAATATACAAAAGCGGTGGCCTCAAAAACTCGGGCCGCCGCTTTATGTTATTTCGTATAGTCGCTTAATTTACGCCAGTGCTTCCAAAACCTCCGTCAGAACGCTTCGTATCGTTAATATCCTCCGACTTTACGAGCTCTGCGAACGTCACTACGGCAAATATCATCTGAGCTATCCTGTCGCCCGGCTCGACCTTAAAGTCTTCTTTGCCGTGGTTGATAAGGATGATGCGCACCTCGCCACGATAATCCGAATCTATCGTCCCGGGGGCGTTGAGAACCGTTACTCCGTGTTTTAGAGCAAGACCGCTGCGCGGACGTATCTGCGCCTCGCAGCCCTGCGGCATCTCAAGGTAAAGCCCCGTGCCTACGCAGCCCCATTCTCCGGCTTTGATGACAGCCGATTCTGTGGAGCGCAGGTCCATCCCTGACGAACCCGGCGTCGCGTAAGCTGGGAGAGTAACGCCATCTTCTGATTTTACGCGGATGATGATCCTGTCAAGAAACATAGCGGCGTCTATCCTCTACCTTCTGCGGTCTCTTTCGAAACGGCGCGCCGGACGGCCTTCTCTTCTGTCTCCGCCGTCAAAATCCCTGCGCGGTGGCCTGTCATCACGGTCGCGATGGGGCCTGTCTTCGCCCTTCGGGAAGGCCGCGTACTTCTCCTCGCGCTCCTTCTCCACAGCTACCTGCTCTGTGAACTCAGGATCCTCCGCGAGTTCGTCGAGCCTTGAGAGCAGCATCTTGCGGCTGAGGTTCACCCTGTGCATGTCGTCTATCTCTTTGACCGTTACGAGGACC
>JAUNSQ010000131.1 GCA_030539135.1 Synergistaceae bacterium
GTATGAGATCGTAGTAAGTTGATTTTCCGGTTCTTTTTCGGCAAGTCTTGAAAGCGTCTCGCCCGTGGTAGAAACGTCGTTATCAGCTACGAAGTTTATTCCGCATTTCTCGCCGAGCAGACGGAACAGGTCGGGACTTATCCCCTTATATTTCCCCGTCTTCTTGTCGAGGTATTCTATGGGCGGCCATCCTGAGTCGTACATTACCAGTATCGAGGGATGCTTCTTGATGAATTCCTGTTCCTCGGCGGTGAACAGCGGCTTGCCCTTAGAGTTCACGCTGAAATACTTATGATAAAGGTCGCCGTTCAAATCCGGACAGAATTGTTTTACCTGCTTCATAGCCACGTTCAGTTCTTCAAACAGCTCCATATTGCCGACGCTTGTAACGAAGAACTGGTTCTGTATGCCAAAACTGGCTACGATGCGTTCTTTATCGGTCCTGTCTTCCTCGGCTATGATAGCGGCGTCGATCGTTCCGTCGCGCAGCGCTTTAGGGATATCCGTTATTGATGCAAATTCCTTGTAGTTGACCTTGAAATCGTGCTCTTTACAGAATATCTCGAACTCTTTTCTGAAAGCGTTCCCTTTAAAAGTTCCAACCGTGATGCCGTCGAATTTTTTATAATCGTTGTACGTCAGGCGATCGTCGCCCACAGAGGTCACCAATAGACCTTGCAGCACAGCCATAGGGAGGGCGGGATATATAAATTCACGCTCGCGCTCCGGCGTCTTGTTTACAAAGCCAAGCAGGTCTATCTCGCCGCTTTTGAGCCGCGCGGCGCACTCCGCCCAGGTGCCTGGCACATATATGTAATTCCAGTTCGTGTATTGTGAAATAGCCTGAAGGTATTCATAATAATATCCGTGCGCGCCTTCTTTGTTCTCCACATTGAAGCCGCTGCCGTTGTCATACCAACCAACGCGCACATTCCTCTTCTCCGTCACGGCGGCGAAACTCCCTGTGACGAAAATAACAGCAGTCAGCAAACATAGGACGACTGCTATAATTTTGATAAGTCGCCTGCACATCTCAGCCATCACCAGTACTTTATCGTGGTCAACCGAAAACGCCGCTAAAATAGCCGGTAATTTTCCATCGGTATTATAACATAATAATATTTTGCCGCGCGCTCAATGTAAACTACATTACATACGCGGCAAAAAAGATCCGCCCCCATACTGCCGGAAGCGGACCTTCGTCGCGGGTTTCTTTTATTAAGCTCTAATATTTTATCGGGTCCGGTTCTTTGCCGAGAAGCTCCGTCGCCTCGTCGAACGTCATTGAGCCGAGGTCGCCCTTAGCCCTGTCGCGAACCGCAACAGTCTTGTTCTCAACTTCTTTGGCTCCTATGACGAACATATACGGGACTTTCTGAAGCTGGGCGTCGCGTATCTTCTTGCCAAGTTTCTCGTCGCGGCCGTCCGTCTCCGTCCTGTAGCCAGCTTCTTTGAGTCTCTTATCGACCTCCGCCGCGTAATCGGCGTACTCTGAGCTGACTGGCAGGAGCTTTACCTGCACAGGCGCGAGCCAGAATGGGAACGCCCCCGCATAGTTCTCGATGAGAATGCCCATAAACCTTTCGAGGCTTCCGAGTACTGTCCTGTGGAGCATGACTGGCTGGTGTTCCGCGCCGTCTGGGCCGATGTAAGACATCTCGAACTTCTCAGGCATCTGGAAGTCGAGCTGTATAGTTCCGCACTGCCATGTGCGGCCTATACAGTCCTCAAGGTGGAAGTCTATCTTCGGACCATAGAACGCGCCGTCGCCCGGGTTGAGTTTGTAAGGCGTATTCGTCTCTTCGAGCGCTTCCTTGAGCTTCTGTTCCGCGAGATCCCAGAGTTCCGGGTCGCCCATGGAATCTTCTGGGCGCGTGGAGAGCTCGACGTAATACTTAAATCCAAACACGCTGTAGACGTAGTTGTCGAGGTCCATTATCGCCTTTATCTCGTCTTTGATCTGCTCCGGCGTACAATAGATATGAGCGTCGTCCTGCGTGAACGCGCGGACGCGCATCAGGCCGTGCAGCGCTCCCGAACGTTCGTGGCGATGGACGAAGCCAAGCTCGGCCATGCGGAGCGGTAGCTCCTTATAGCTGCGTATCGCGTCTTTGTAGACAAGTATGCCGCCCGGGCAGTTCATCGGTTTGATGGCGTACGGGGCGTCGTCTATCGTCGTGAAGTACATGTTGTCCTTGTAATGGTCCCAATGGCCCGAACGAAGCCAGAGCGAGCGGTCAAGTATCATCGGGGTCTTTATCTCGACATATCCGCGCTTCGTGTGCTCGTGACGCCAGAACTCGATGAGCTTGTTCATTATGACCATGCCCTTCGGGTGGAAGAACGGGAAACCCGGCCCCTCGGCGTGGATACTGAACAGGTCGAGCTCCTTGCCAAGCTTGCGGTGGTCGCGAGCCTTAGCCTCTTCGAGACGGCGCAGATACGCCTTGAGCTCATCCTCGCTGCCAAACGCTGTGCCGTAGATACGCGTGAGCATTTCGTTGTTCTCGTCGCCATGCCAGTAAGCCCCGGCGAGCGAAAGCAGCTTAAAGAATTTGCAGCATCCCGTGTTGGGGACGTGCGGCCCGCGGCAGAAATCGACAAAGTCGCCCTCTTTGTAGATGGAGAGCGTCTCGCCTTCGAGGTTCCCTATCATCTCGACCTTGAGGTCCTCGCCCCGCGCGTCAAAGAGTTTGACGGCCTCGTCCATCGAAAGCTCCTCGCGGACGAGCGGTATCTTCTCCTGGGCGACTTTTCTCATCTCGGACTCAATCTTCGGCAGATCCTCGTCGGATATCGGTTTCGGGAACCTGATGTCGTAGTAGAACCCGTCTTTGATGGACGGGCCAATGCCAAACTTCGCCTCGGGATAAAGCCTCAGGATCGCGTGAGCCATAAGGTGAGCCGTCGAATGGCGCAGGAGGTCGAGCCCCTCTTCGCAGTCCGGCTCAACGGGAGTGAACTCTGTGTCCGACGTGAATACCTTGTCGCAGTCGACGATAACGCCGTCTACCTTAGCGCCTATCGCCTTTTTAAGATGCCATACATCCAGAAGCTGGCGCACAGACGCGCTCTCCGCTTCAAACTTTTTGCCTTCCGGCGTGGTGAATAATGCCATAAAAATTTCCTCCTCTGCTGCTTCTCTTTTTTAAACCTTAAATTCTGCAAAATCGCAGTTATGTCTATATAAAAAGCCGCCTCCCATATATAAGGAGGCGGCTTTATCTCCGCTGTTCCACTCCATTTCGGCCAAAACGCGGCCCTCATGCTCGCTGTAAAGGGCGAACCCTGACGTCTTATCCTAACGGCTTCGACGTCCGCTCAGGGGTGGTTTCAAAAACTGCGTAACGGATATCCTTTCAGCATACTGCGCGGATATTCTCTCTGTAGATACGCGGGCGTTTTTACTCTTCCCCGTCATCGCGCTGTTAATAATCAATTCAACTTGTGCGTTTATACTTCCACGTTGAATTTTTGTCAAGCCAAATCTCAGGCTGTCCAGACCCTAGCGCGTAATTACCGGGATAGTGGTGTCGTCAGCTGCGTGACAGCGATAACTCCTTTGTCCGTAGTATTGTTTCTCGTGACATTTATCGTTCCCTTGCGGGCAGAGGACCCCGTGTTGCCCTTCACCGTAACATAGAGCTGCTTGCCGTTCTGAGTAACGCTGAGCCAGTCGCTACCGCTGGTTACATTGGCGCTCCAGCCGCCCTGAGATCCGATCCGTACCGTTTTGCTTTCGGCAGCATTGCCGAAAGATACGGTGTCGGCTTCGATTGCCAGAAGCGGCGGTTTCGGAAGATTGACGGACAGCGTTGTGCCATGGCCGGTAACAGTGATAGTACGCGGCGATATCGAACCGGAATTTCTTGTTAGCTTAGATTCTGCGGTGGGGACAAAGGTCACGTTAAAAGAATTGTATGCGTTCCGCTTCGATGTGGGTACCGACCATATCCACATGTTTGTCGGCGTAAAGGCGCTGTGCCCCAATACCGCGCCGTCGTAGAGGCGCTGCCATTTCCCAGCGCTCCTGTTCTGCTGGGGCGCAAGAAAATCATAGGTCCATTTAAGTTCACTGCCGTTATTGTTTAGATTGGTGAGACTAGGTTCAACATCCCTGGTGCTGAATGTTTTCGTATTG
>JAUNSQ010000132.1 GCA_030539135.1 Synergistaceae bacterium
ACAGCTTCAAAAAAGCCGGAGTGCCCGTAGTAGCTGATACGACGTCACCGCTCCACACGGCATAGCCGTCGCGCAAACTTCTTGTATATGGGGGATGATCTGAATCAGCAAAAATCGCCGACGACAGCCGTCTGCCAATCGCCGATCTCAGTTCCAGCGCCTCGGTCTCGCACGCCCACGGCCAATTAAGCGCTTCTGATATGTGAGATAATGCCTGCTGCCTTGGGGTAACTTCCTTCACAAAACCAGCCATGCGACTAACGACCTTTCGTTACTTTGTTTGGATCAAGTATGTCGGATAGCCCTCTGTCTGCAATTTCGCGGCCAGGGCCGAGGATTCGGATTTAACGTCCGAACCTTTGACGCGGACTTTATAAGTTGTTTTGTCCGTATGCGCCGATTCGTTCATATACGCCTTATACCCTTGTGAGACTGCCTTCTTTAACAGCGCCTCCGCGCTTTCCTTCGAGACAAAGCTCCCTATCTGGACGTCCCATCTAAGCTGAGGCTGTTTTGCCATTTTATCAGCAGTCTGTTTCTCTCTTTTATCTTCGGTTTTTTTAGCGGCGGCGTCCACAGCCGCGGCCTCCCGCTTCTTCACGGTCGGCTGGACGGACGTTCCTTTCTTAGGCGCGGGGGAGGTTATTGGAGTTTGCGAGGCCTTCTTTTCCTGCTTGGGCGTCGACGTATCTTGCTTTATCACGCGCGGAGTCTTTGGCCCGTTTTTCGAGACGTCCACCGGCTTCGCCATCACAACGTCCATCGTTTTTTTCTGTTCGGCCTTCTTTACGACTGGCACGGGCGATGCCTTTTCGTCTTTAATCTTGGGCGTGTCCTTTTTGATTTCTTTCGGCTTATTGGGAGTCACGCTGTGAGCCGCGGTATTTGACTTACCGTCCTCTAAATACGCGTCGTTTGGATCCATAAAAAACAATTTAACGCTGAGAAATAAAAGCGCGATAGCCATGACGACTGTCAGCGGCAGTATGAACTGTCCAAACGTCGTCATGGGCCTCTTTTCTTTATAGTTGCGAGTTCTTCTTGTTACCATTGCCGCCGCTCACATCCCTGTCATTGTGGTTATCCGAATAGGCTCTTTAATTCTACCAATGTTTCTTCGCGGTGTGAATGACATTTTTTCACTCCGCCCTGTTTTTTCTCAATAGAAGCCGCGAGCCGCGAACTGTCGTTATAAGAATACCACGCGAGGTCAAATTCGTTCTCCGCCTCTTTTGGACTCGTCAGCCTCAGCTGGGGCGTCTTCTTTTTAATTTTTCTTATCCCAGCGGATAACACGCCGTACTTTCGGCGTATCTCAAACGTGCCGGAAAATTCTTCCCTTTCCCACGGCGTGCCTGGCTTCGGCACAAAAGGCGTTACGGATAAAATCAAATTCTGCCCCGTGCTGTCGATAATTTTACGGCAAAGCGCCGCTATGTTTTCAACATCCTCGTCCGTTTCGTTCGGAAGGCCGACCATAAAATATAATTTGACCTGATCTATGCCCATCGACGCCGCTGTCGCCAGTTTTGAGACGACATCTTCGTTCGTGAAATCCTTGCCGCATGTGCGGCGCAGTTCGTCGCTCCCCGTCTCCGGCGCGACCGTTATGCTGTGCCTTCCTCCGCGCTTTACGCAGGAGATCATCTTCTCCGTCAGCCTGTCTATTCGCAGCGAGGCGAAAGATATCTCCTTGTCCTTCTCTTCAAGGTAATCCAATAACTTTGGCAGCTCTGGATAATCGCTGGCCTCCGGCGTTACGAGCCCGACCTGTTTTACGTTCGTTCGAGCCAGTATCTCATCCATAGAGCCCTTTAACATTTCAAACGGTCTAAAGCGCATCCTGCCAAACGACCCAGGCAGAGTGCAATACCGACAATTTCTCGCGCAGCCTCTTTGCAGTTCTATCAGCAGAGTGTCGCCAAACGCGCTGTTCGGAGTCGTCCATACGCTGTGCATTGGGTGTCTGTCGTCAAGCGCCATTTTTCTCTCGGGAAATTTCTTTTTTGCAACATGGCCGCCGACGATATCAACAGGCGGAACGAGTATCGAACCATGTTCGGAGAACTTCTTCCACAATTCGTGTCTGTCGCCTCCATCCATGTACCCTCTGAGGCAAGCGGCAATGTAATCAAGGCTGTCGAGCGCGTCGCCCAGCACTATAAAATCACAGACTCCTGAGAGAAGCAGAGGGTTGATATAAGATATGGCTCCCCCCGCGCCTACTACCGGGGCTCCTGTCGCCTCTCTGTCAAGCGGGGATAACGGTATCCCGCCGCCGTTCAGCCATTTGAAAAATGAGACCGCGCCGTCCTCATAGGAAACTCCCGCAGTTATGACATCGAACCTCTCAAGCAGCGTGTCATCTTCAACAGACCGGTATGGCACTGGCGTCTCAAAAAATCTTTCAACCGCCACACCCATCTCTTTGAGACAGCGATATACATAGTGCATTCCCAGATTAGAAGAACCAATCGAATAGTCGGCAGGATAAAATAATGCCCAAGGGAGGTCTCCCCCCCTGGGCAGAGTTTCGATCCATGTTTCTTGATCTCTGTATTCTTTCCAGCTACGCCAGAGAGTGGTCTTAGACTTGCTCAGTGTGCTGCTTCTTTCTGAGAAATGCAGGAACGTCATACTGGTCGACGGGCACGCCGCTCTGACTGAATAGATCCTCGCCGCTTACGCGCGTCGCCGGGGTATGTACTTCCGAATTACCATTTGTCGGCATGATTGGCTTTACCGTCACAGGCACCGTCTCTTTTATCGCCGCTGGCTCGTCCTTTTTGTCGCTGCGCTTGAATATATTGCGCGGCGGCTTAGGAGCCTCCGCCTGATTTATGATAGGCTGTTCCTGACTGGGCTTCTTCAACGGTGAAACATTCAATCCTCCGCTCGGAGCCGACGAAATATGGCGCTGCGCCGGTTCGGCGCTTCTCGGCACGCCGTTGAACCCCGTAGCTATGACTGTGATCTGTATTGAATCGTCCATATCAGGGTCAAAAACATGTCCCCATATTATGAACGCGTTTTCGTCCGCAGCTTCCGTGATTATGCGTGTGGCCTCGTCGATCTCATGTATTCCGACGTTGGCTCCGCCCGTTATGTTGAAGAGTATTCCGGTGGCGCCGCTGATGCTCGTATCCATAAGCGGACTGTTGATGGCGTTGTACGCGGCAGTGGCCGCGCGTTTTTCACCATATCCCTCGCCTATGCCCATGATAGCGGTCCCAGCGTTGGACATTATTGTCTTTACGTCTGCAAAGTCCACGTTTACCAGTCCGGGGCGAAGAATAAGGTCCGTTACGCCCTGCACGGCCTGATGAAGCACGCCGTCGGCAAGCTTGAACGCGTCGTTTATTGTAGTCTTTTTATCAGTAATCGTAAGAAGTCTGTCGTTGGGGATGACAATCAGCGCGTCGACCTTGTCCTTGAGCTGGCCGACGCCATATTCGCCTTGCGCAATCCTTCTCTTCCCCTCAAACATAAACGGCAGAGTAACGACCGCCACGACAAGAGCTCCCGTCTCTTTAGCAATAGAGGCTATTACGGGAGCTGCGCCCGTTCCCGTTCCTCCGCCCATACCAGCCGCGACAAATACCATATCGGAGCCCTCGACGGCGGCGCGTATCTCTTCCCTTGATTCCAAGGCTGATTTGCAGCCTATCTCGGGGTCGGAACCGGCTCCAAGCCCTTTTGTAAGCTCCTTGCCAAGTATGATTCGCGATGTGGCCTCCGAAAGCTCTAAGTGCGCCATATCGGTGTTTGCGGCGATATACTCCACGCCGCGAACGCCGCCCCTGATTATATGGTTGAGCGCGTTATTTCCAGCGCCGCCTACTCCGACTACCTTGATCACCTCGCGGGTCGGAGGATAATTCGATTTATCCAGCTGAAACACTTCTGACATATCCGCCATAATCATTCTCCCTTCCTGAGAGCTTGGGATTAGAATAACTCTTTAATGAATTTTGTGACCGTTCCTCCGATATCTATCGACGACCCCGAACCGTTATTCTTGTTGCCCGGGATCTTGATTATCGGTTCTGGACCAAAGAGGTGTTGCTTTTGCCCATCGTCAGCGGCAGACTTTATTATCGCAGGGTTGTCGAGATA
>JAUNSQ010000014.1:0-281 GCA_030539135.1 Synergistaceae bacterium
GGCGAGAAATGTATCGCGTGCGGAAGCTGCGTCAAAACCTGTCCGAACGGAGCGATATCTCTAAAGGACGACCGTCTTGCCACCGACCCGGCGCTCTGCACAGGATGCGGCGTCTGCTGCGAGGCTTGCCCGGCCGACGC
Organism: Synergistaceae bacterium; assembly: GCA_030539135.1. Lineage (GTDB taxonomy): Bacteria > Synergistota > Synergistia > Synergistales > Synergistaceae > JAUNSQ01. The sequence continues at coordinate 141 of JAUNSQ010000014.1, forward strand.
CCGCGAGCTCTGCGGGAGAAAATATACCGTGCCGGAACTCATGTCCGAGCTTCGCAGAGATGAGATATTTTTTCGCGACGGAGGCGGAGTGACCTTCTCAGGCGGTGAGCCGCTGCTCCAGCCTGAGTTTCTTATAGAGGC
>JAUNSQ010000014.1:291-17639 GCA_030539135.1 Synergistaceae bacterium
TTACCACAGGGTCGTGGACACTTGCGGGTTTGCGCCAAGGGATGTGATATTGGAGGCGGCGAAGCACGCGAGCCTCTTCCTCTATGACCTGAAACAGATGGACTCGGCGGAGCATAAGAGGTTTACTGGCGTGGGCAACGATGTGATATTAGACAATTTATCCGGTATTTCTGCTGTCGGCGCGATGATAAACATCCGCTATCCTTTTATGCCTGGGCTGAATTCAAGCGACGGCAACGTGGACGCGCTTGGCAAATTTGTCTCGAAGCTCCGCGGCGTGACAGGCGTCAATATCCTGCCGTATCACGCGGTCGCTAGGGGCAAGCACGAGAGGTGGCACATGGATTACAAACTGCCAGATCTACAGCCGCCTACCGAGGAACAGACGCGCGGCGCGGCGGCGATATTGGAAAGTTACGGACTCAAAGTCCATATTGGCGGATAAAGAAAAATTCAACGGGGAGGCATCGGTAATGAACGAACGCATCAAACGTCTGCGCGACGAAAGCTTTAATACACACCCTTCAATTTGTATAGAAAGGGCGCTCATTGAAACGGAATTTTACAGAAAGAATGACGGCAAGCTTCCAATGCCGGTGCTCCGCGCCGAGAATTTCAAGAACATCTGCGCGAAGAAGACGATTTACATAGGCAAGGACGAACTCATCGTCGGGGAGCGCGGTTCGGCCCCAAAAGCCGTGTCGACGTTCCCGGAGCTCACCTGCCATTCCAGGCGGGACCTTGAGATACTCGACACGCGCGCCCAGCAGAATTACAGCGTCGCATCCGAGGATATCGACAGGTATGAGAAAGAGGTCGAACCGTACTGGCGCGGCCGCTGCATGAGGGATAAGCTGTTCGAGCGTATGCCGGAGGCTTGGACGCTGCTTTATGAGGCTGGGACTTTTACGGAGTTTGGCGAACAGAGAGCGCTTGGACACACAGCGCTTGACGGCCTCATCTATGAAAAAGGGATGCTCGATATCAAAAATGATATTGAAAGCGCACGCGGCAAACTCGACTTCCTAAACGACCCAGAGGCCACGGCGAAAGACGAACAACTTCAGGGAATGGCTATATCCTGCGACGCGGCCATACTTTTCGCGGAACGGCACGCCGAACTTGCAAAGGAGATGGCGGCCGAAGAGAGCGACCCGGAACGCAAAGAGGAGCTTCTCAAAATAGCCGAGGTTTGCCATAATGTTCCGGCGCACGCGCCGAAAAATTTCTGGGAGGCGGTCCAGACATACTGGTTCGTACATCTCGGGACGATAACGGAGCTCAACGGATGGGACGCCATGAGCCCTGGGCATCTTGACCAGCATCTCGCCCCGTTCTATAAAAGAGATATCGAGGCCGGGACGCTCACACGCGACGACGCGAAGGAACTCCTCTCTTGCTTCTGGATAAAGGTCAACAACACCCCCGCGCCTCCAAAGGTCGGCGTTACCGCCGCGGAGAGCGGGACATACAACGATTTCACCAATATAAATCTCGCCGGATTGAAAGCCGACGGCTCCGACGGCTCAAGCGAGGTCACGTACATCTGTCTTGAAATATTCGACGAACTGCGTCTGCTCCAGCCACAGGGCAACATACAGGTCAGCGAGCGCACGCCCGACAGCGTGCTGCGTGCGGCGGCGAAAGTTTTCCGCAACGGCATGGGCTACCCGTCGGTGTTCAACGCGGACATGGTCATACAAGAGCAGATGCGCGTCGGAAAGACGCTTGAGGATGCCCGTCAGGGCGGTACGAGCGGGTGTATCGAGACAGGCTGCTCTGGCAAGGAGGCGTACCTGCTCCACGGTTATCTCAATGTGCCGAAGCTGCTCGAATACACGCTGTCCAACGGCGTGGACCTCCTCACGGGGAAGCAGGTCAGCATAAAGACTGGCGAGCTCTCGTCCTTCAAGACGTTCGACGACCTCTACGCCGCATTTGAAAAGCAGATGGACTACGTGGTGTCGACTAAGATAAAGGTAGACAACTATCTGCGTTATCAGTACGCGACAAACATGGCGGCAACGTTCCTCTCCTGCGTCATACGCGACTGTGTTGATAACGGCAAGGACTACTACAACGGAGGTCCTCGCTACAACAGCGACTACATACAGTGCTGCGGCATAGGCACGATAACGGACAGCCTCTCCGCCGTTAAAAAGCATGTCTTCGACGACAAGAAATACACCCTCGCCCAGCTTCTCGACGCGATAAAGAAGAACTGGGACGGCGAAGAGGCTATGCGCCTCACGCTCTGGAACAAAACGCCGTTCTTCGGGAACGACGACGATTACGCCGACGATATAATGAGGCGCGTATACGGAAGCCTGTTTAAGACGATCGACGGCAGACACAGCATACTGGGCCCGACCTATCATCTAAATATGCTCAGTACGACATGCCACAACTACTTTGGACAGAAGCTTGCGGCTTCGCCTAACGGACGCTTCTCCGGGATGCCCGAGTCGGATGGCACGTCGCCGAGCCACGGCGCGGACCGCCATGGGCCGACTGCCGTCGTTAAGTCTCTTGGCAAGATGGATCAGGTGAAATCGGGAGGTACGCTGCTTAACCAGCGCTTCCTGCCGACCGTCCTAGCGGGCGACGAGGGCATAGAGGGAGTTAAAAATCTAATTCGCTCATACTTCAAACTCGGCGGACATCACATGCAGTTCAATGTCGTCGACGAGGCTACTTTGCGCGACGCTCAGGCGCACCCCGAGCAATACCGCGGCCTGCTGGTCCGTGTCGCAGGGTACAGCGACTACTTCGTGGATCTCGATAACTACCAGCAGGAGGAGATCATCGCGCGCCACGCGCAGGACTCTTTCTAAAATCTAAATATCGGTTAATGTTTTGATAAAGCCGCCCTAATGCGTCAGGGGCGGCTTTTTACTTTTTGCGAGAGGATATTTTTTATAAGCCTGCGGACGGAGCTTTTCGTGTCGAAGTCGTCTGACGCGGCTCCAACGCACGCCGGGCACCCGTCCCTGCATCCGCATGAGTCAAGAACGTCAAGGCAGGCCTTCGAAAGTTTGCCGCGTATCTCATAGACGCCCTCAGCCATGCCTACGCCTCCCGGAACCGTGTCAGCGATAAAGATCGCCGGACGCTTGAGGCGCGGGTCTTTGATACGGTCGTGTATCTGTATGTCTTCGCGGTCGCACATTAGAAATAGCGGCGCGGTGTTTCTCAGAAGATTTTTAAATCCGTCCACCGCGATCTTGAGGTCCGGAGAGTTGGCCGATTCGTCGGGGACGGCTATCCACGCGGCGGTCGTCTCCATTTTTTCCTCAGGCAGCTCTATCTTTCCGTGCCCTATGTTCTCGTGCGTCGTGAGGCGTATCTTCTTATACATATACGGCGTCGTGGCGACGACGGCGTCGCCCCAGCCAAAGACCCCGTCGTTCTCGAACTCGTCCGTGATATTTATATGCGCCGTTGATTCAGCCTCGGTGTAATAATCAACGTTGGCGAGCTTGACCTTGCACAGCAGCTCTTCTTCGCTGAGCTCTTGGACGATGTACGACTGTCCGCCGTGGAAATACACGGCGCCCGGATATATCATCGTAGGCGCTGAATGTTTGTCCATGCTTCCGATGACGCGGGCCCTTCCCGCGTTGGAAATGTCGGTTATCGTATAGGTGTCGCCTGTAGCGCTGCGCAGCGACAGCCCCGCGGCGGGATACGAGTCGTCCTGCCAGTAGTACGATACTTCGCCGTCGCCCTCCGCCTTGTGGAGGACGTTGTGTGCCGCGAGAAATTCGAGTATCTGCTCGATGTCCTGGCCTCCGAATGTCTCTCCTTGGCGGAATGGGAGCTCGAACGCGGAGCATCTGACATGGCCGACTTGGATGTATGGGTTCATAGGGTCGATGCGAGCGAGCTCAGGCGGAGCGCCGAGAAACCACTCGGGTTTTGCCGCGAGAAACTGATCCATAGCGAGCGCCGAGGGGACCATGACGGCCGCCGAATGAGAGCCGCGCCTACCCGCGCGGCCTATCTGCTGCCACGCGGAGGCGATGCTGCCCGGATATCCGTGGAGTATCGCGAGGTCGAGGGAGCCGATGTCTATTCCAAGCTCAAGCGCGTTCGTGCTGACGACGCCGCGCAGTTTTCCACCCCTAAGCGCGCGTTCTATCGCGCGGCGCTCCTTGGGGAGGTAGCCCGCGCGATATCCCGTTATTGTTTCGGGGTCTAGCCCGCGCTTCACAAGCTCTTTCCTCACGGCTTTCAGGATAAGCTCGACGTTTAGGCGCGAACGGGTGAAGACTATCGTGCTGACGTTGGCGGCAAGCGCCTCGGACGCGATACGTGATACCTCGAACAGCGACGACCGCCTTATTCCGGCGCGTCTGTTCACTATCGGAGGGTTGTATATCATGAAATCCTTTTCCGGCGACGGCGCCCCGTTCTCGGAGATGAGCGTTGCGTTGCGGCCAGTCAGCGCCTTAGCGTGCTCCGCAGGGTTCGCTATCGTGGCGGAACAGCAGATGAAGACGGGCTTTGAATTGTAAAACTCGCATATCCGAAGCAGCCTCGAGAAAAGGTTGGCCAAATGCGAGCCGAATACGCCGCGGTATGTGTGCAGCTCGTCGACGACGATGTAGTTTAGGTTCTGAAAGAATTTCGCCCAGTATGTATGGTAAGGGAGTATGCCCACGTTGAGCATATCGGGGTTCGTTATGATTATCTGTCCGCCCTCCTTGGCCGCGGCTCTGGCCTCGCGCGGCGTGTCCCCATCGTATGTGAAAGCTCTGATGTCTCGCCCCAGCTCCTCGGAGAAACGTCCTAGCTCGGTAAGCTGATCCTGCGCCAATGCTTTTGTCGGAAAGAGGTACAGCGCGCGAGAATCAGGGTCATGCAGCAGTGAGTTTATAACTGGTAAGTTATAACACAGCGTCTTGCCGGAGGCAGTCGGCGTTACTATCACGATGTCCTGCCCCGCCAAGGCAAGCGAGACTGCGCGGTTCTGATGCGTGTAGAGCGACGGGACGCCGCGAGCCTTGAGCGCTTGAATTATCTGAGGGTCTATTCCGGCAAACCCCGCGTAAGATGGTTCGCGCGGTGGAAATTTCTTAAGGCAGGTGATATCCCCGTCGAGCTTTGAAAGATATTTCGCCAGGGACTCAGCCGAAAATTCTTCTTTGCCGAACAGTGATGAGAACATTTTTTAACGGAAAACGTCGAAGAAAATCTTTACCGCGCTGACGATGACCGCTATTGTAAGTATCCATCTCAGCCATTTCTTGTCGCCCTTGAGGTTGAAACGCGCGCCGAGGTTGCCGCCTATCATGTTGCCTATCGCAAGAGCGACCGCCGCTGTCCAGTTCACCATACCGAATGAAGCGAAGAGCAGCAGGCTTGCCATAGTGTATATCGCGACGACGACGATTTTCAAAATATTTGCCTCTTTAAGGTTTTTCTTACATCCGCCTACGATTGCCCAGATAAGGAAAAAGCCGACGCCCGCTTGAAGAAACCCCCCGTAGAGCCCTGTGCCGAAAAGGGCCGCGGCTCGTCCTGCCGGCGGAAGAGGAAGCCCGTCTGGGTTGTCCCACATCTTTGGCTTGGCGACGAGCAGTATTCCCATAAAGGATATGGAAATTGCCGCAATGATGCGGAAAGCCTTAGGCGGGATATATATTGCCGTTAGAGTTCCTATTATCGCTCCCGCCACGGCCGGAAGCGCGTAGGCCCATACCTCGCGCCATTTTATCTCGCCGCGCTTCTGGTAAAGTCCCATAGCCGACAAATTCTGACAGAGAATGGCGACGCGGTTTGTGGCGTTCGCTATGCCGAGGTCCAGCCCGATAAAATTCAACATCGGAAGCGAGAGCAGCGAGCCGCCCCCCGCGAGGACGTTGAGAAATCCAGCAGCGACGCCGGTGGCTGTTACGAGAAGGAGAGGAAGGTAATTTGTAAATTCCATGACAATATCGCCCCTTTATCATGTAAAATGTCCCTAGGTGGTGAAGACATGCTTAAAGTAAAAGTCTTGGTTGATAATAGCACACTTGTAGGAAAATATTATACCGGCGAGCCGGGGTTCTGTCTCTGGCTTGACGAGTCTGGAAAGAAGATACTCTTTGACACGGGGTACTCTGATATTTTCATAAAGAACGCCGTCCTCATGGGCATCGATCCGGCTGACGCGGACACGGTAGTATTGTCTCACGGGCACAGCGACCATACATGGGGCCTCAGCCATTACGCGCAGTACATGCACAGCAAGGGCTCCGCGAAGAGGGCAAGGCTGATAGCCCATCCGCTGGCGCTCGATATCAAACGCATCGACGGGGCTCCCGCTGGGATAACGTTCAGCCGCGAGACGCTCGAGGAAAATTTTATGGTGACTCTGTCCTCCGAACCGCTAAAGATAACCGACAAGCTCATGTGGCTTGGGACGATACCTCACACCGTTGAGCCGGAGAAGGCGCTCGGCAAGATAGTGAACGACGGCGTCGAGACGGACGACTTCTGTCATGACGACTCCGCGCTGGTCTACGAGGCGGACGGCGGCATCGTGATAATCACTGGCTGCTCACATTCCGGCATCTGCAACATAATCGCCTACGCGAAGCGGCTCACGGGCAAGGACAAGATACTTGACGTGCTCGGAGGCTTCCACATGCAGAACGTCCCGAAAGAAGAGATGGAACGCACGGTCGATTGGCTCGCGCAGGCTGCGCCGGTTAAAATGCACCCTTGTCACTGCACGGACTTCAAAGCGAGGGCCGCGATAGCGCGGCGTATTGACGTCGACGAGGTCGGGGTCGGCTCGGAATTCTGCTGGGAATAGCAGGGACTACGATGCAGGAATCCGGCGAGAACTATCTTGAAACTATACTGATCCTTAAAGAACGCAACGGGAGTGTTCGCTCGATAGACATAGCGAACGAGCTTGGGTACTCAAAACCAAGCGTCAGCCGCGCGGTCAAGCTTCTCGTCGAGCGCGGCATGATAACAGTCGAGCCTAACGGCGAACTGCTGATGACCAAGGGTGGAGACGAGGCGGCGGAGGCGATATACGACCGACACAAGATAATCTCAAAATTTTTTGTCGAAGTCCTGAAAGTTGACGAAGACGTCGCCGACAGGGACGCCTGTCGAATAGAGCACGTCATATCCGAGGAAAGTTTCGAAAGAATAAGGGAATATATAAAAGATAAAGGACGCCGCTAAACGATCTTTGCACTACCTGTTCGTGAATATGCCCGTTCGGTCAAATCTCTCGGCGACCATTGCCGCGACTAGCGCTTTTATAACGTCGCCCGGTATGGCGCTGAAAAATCCAACGGATAAGACTTTAAAAAGAGTCATCCCGCTCTTGAGCCAGAAGTTCGCTATCGCGTAAAGGTAGACGAGACCGATGGCGTATGCCGCCAGTATGCCGGCCGCCGCGGCAAGAAGGTATTCTCTTTTTGACGGAGCCCGGCCGCCGCGCGAATAGAAATCGGTTATCTTCCCTGCGATCCATGAGCAAGCGACAAACCCGACGAGATATCCGAATGTTGGCGAAAGCACGTAGCCCATCCCTCCGCCTGTCGTGAAAACAGGAATGCCTATTAACCCCATAAAGATGTATAGGGCCTGTGAGGCCGCGCCGCGCTTCGAGCCGAGTAGGAGCCCGGCAAGCATCGAGACGAGCGGCTGCAGCGTAATCGGAACGAGCGGGAATGGTATTATTATCTTCGCGCCGACGATCATCAATACGGCAAATATGGATATCTGTGCCATGTCGCGTGTCTTCATGCGCCGTATATTATCCTACGCGACAAGTAATGTCAACTATATATAATATACAAGTTTACATTAGGATATAAGCAGTCCTCGAAGGAATTCGTCTAACTGGTCAAAGTCTATCAGAAAAGCGTCGTGTCCGTTCTCGCTCTCGATCTCGTCATATTCCGCGAGGACCCCCGCGTTTGATGCGTCGCGCGCGGCCTCCTCGACCTGCCAGTTGGCGAAGAGCATATCGCTCGATATCCCAACAGCAAGCAGCTTCTTGCCAGCGAAACGCTCCCACGCTTTGGCTACGCCGCCGCGCCCGATCCCTATGTCGTGGAGGTCCATCATACGCGTGAGATAAAGGTAGCAGTTCGCGTCGAACCGTTTCACGAGCTCCTCTCCATGGTGATAGAGGTAGCTCTCGACGCGGAATTGTCCGCCCCAACCCTTTGACGAGTTATCGTCCATCTCCCTCATGTATCTCTCCGAGAACGACTGCTCGCTGCGGTAGGTTATCATCGCGAGCATACGCGCCGCAGAGAGCCCGTTCACCGGTCCCGCGCCCTCGTACTCGCCATTCTTCCACTCAGGGTCGTTCATTATCGTCTGACGCTGAACTGTGTTGAACGCGATAGCCTGCGGATAGAGCTTGTCCGGCGCGGCTATGAGCCCACACTTCTCTACGTCGTCGGGGAAGGATATGGCTATTTCGAGCGCGATCATGCCGCCGAGAGAACCGCCGACGACCGCGCGAAGCTTCTTAAATCCAAGCAGCTCCAGCGCGGCCTTCTGAGCTGCCGCTACGTCGCGCGGAGAGAGCATTGGGAATTTCATGCGGTACTTCTCGCCGGTGTCCGGGTCGATCGAGATGGGTGACGTGCTTCCATAGGGGCTGGCGAGGTTGTTGAAGCATATCACGCAGTATTTTTTCGTGTCGAGCGTCTTGCCGTCGCCGACAATGGTGTCCCACCAAGGCTCCGGCTGCCCGTCGATCTTTACTCCCGCGAGCCTGTGGCTGCCTGTCAGAGCATGGCAGACTACGATGACGTTATCGGCGTTCGCGTTAGGCTCGCCGTACATCGCGTAGACCTGCGCGACGTTCTTCATCGTGACGCCCGACGGGAGCGTTATCTCTGGGATGGTTACGGAGCCGATGGTTTCTTTCATCTTTATCTCGCCGCGGCTTCCAGCCCTGCCGAGAGGTCGTCAAAGATATCCGCCGTGTCCTCGAGGCCGACGCTCAGCCTGATAAGCCCGTCGCTGAGCCCGGCCGCCTTGCGCTGTTCAGATGAGAGCTGGCTGTGCGTCGTGCTTGCCGGATGGATTATCAGAGTGCGCGAGTCGCCGAGGTTTGCCATGTGGCCTATGAGCTTTAGGCTGTCGAGGAGTTTTCTTCCAGCTTCGACGCCGCCCTTCACCGAAAAGGCTATCATGCCGCCGCACCCGTCTTTGAGATAAATTTTTGCCATGTCGTTTTGTGGGTGCGAGGTAAGGCCGGGATAGCGCACCCATTCGACCGCTGGGTGGGCTTCAAGAAATTTTGCTACTTCGAGAGCATTTTCGCTGTGCCGCTTCATGCGCAGACAGAGCGTAGAGATCGAAAGATGGAGCAGGTAAGCGTCGAACGCCGACGGACATCCGCCGAGGTCTCTTATTATCGCCATGTGGAGCTTTGCCCATAGGGCGGACGCGCCGAAACGCTCCGAGAAATTTACGCCGTGGTATGCTGGGTCGGGCTTGGCAATCGTTGGGAACTTATCGGGGTATCTGCCCCAATCAAAGTTGCCTCCGTCGATTATGGCCCCGCCTACTAGGTTGCCGTTGCCTGAGATATACTTTGTCGTCGAATGGACGACGATGTTCGCGCCCCACTCAATTGGTCGGCAGAGCGCGGGACTCGCGAACGTGTTGTCAATTATCAGAGGGACGCCGTGGCGCTCCGAGATATGGGCGAGCGTTTCGAGCGGCGCGACGTTCATAAGCGGGTTGCCGATAGTTTCGGTTATCATGCCGCACGTCCTGTCGTCTATCGTCTGTTCAAATTGGCACGGGTGGTCGCCGTCGACGAGGCGCGTTTCGACGCCGAAGCGCGAGAAGACGTTTTGCAGCAGTGTGAGTGTCCCGCCGTATACCTTCGTCGATACGACAAGGTTGTCTCCTGACGAACAGAGGGCCGCTACGAGATGGGTGAAAGCCGCCTGACCAGACGACGTCGCCACACAACCGAAACCTCCCTCCAGCGCGTTTAGCCCCTCCTCAAAAGCGCAGACGGTCGGGTTGGACAGCCGCGAGTAAATAAAGCCGTCTTCCTCAAGGTTGAACAGTTTCGCGGCGTGCGCCGTGTCGTGGAACTGAAAAGCCGACGAAGCGTAGATCGGAAGCCCCGACGCGCCCGTCGCCGGGTCGCACTTCCAACCGCAGTGAAGCGCCCTCGTCATCATCCCAAATTTTTTATTGTCCTCATCCATCATGACAGCCTCCTCCTATCATTGATAATTGAATACAAAAAAATCGGCCCTGCAAAAAGCAGAGCCGACTGAACAGAACGAGAAAAATTTTCGTCTACTGTTTCAGAGTGGCTCCGCATATATCGCACATCATCATGTCTGTGGGCATTGAATATTTCATAACAGAGCCTCTCCTTTCAGTAATTTCGTGAGATTTTAGCAAAGCATCATGGCATTGTCAATACACGCCGCTGAAAAATATAACCATGAAAGCGGTGTTTAATGTATAATTACCAAATCGTACAGCGCGAAAGGGTGCGGATAGAGTGGAATTTTTAAGCGGTCTGCCGTTGTTTGGCACATTAGCCAACGCGGCCTTCATAATATGCGGAGGTCTCGTCGGCCTCGCGCTCAAGACAAAACTGCCGAAGAAACTTATGGAGCTCCCCGTTCAGGGCATGGCGCTCTTTGTCGCGACGCTCGGCATCGCCATGGCAATCAAGACCGCGCACCCGCTAGTCGTCATCTCAAGCATCGCGCTGGGCTCCGCGCTGGGGGAGTTCATTGGGATAGAGGCGTTCGTCGAGCGCGAGAGCAAGGCCCTTGAAAAAAAATGTGGAGAACACGCGCAGGGTTTCTCGGCGGGGTTCGTCACGGCGAGCCTTATCTATTGCACCGGTTCGCTCGCTGTGCTTGGCTCGTTTGAGGAGGGGCTCGGCGGATATCCGAACATGCTCCTCGCAAAAGGGCTGATAGACGGACTGACGTCTATAGCGCTCGCGGCGTCTTTGGGCTTTGGCGTGATATTCTCGGCAGTCCCAATAATTTTGTATCAGGGCTCGCTGACCCTCGCCGCCGTATGGATACAGCCGTTCATGACCGACGCCGCGGTCGTTGAGATGAGCGCGACGGGCGGGCTCATGCTTATGGCGATAGGCCTCAACCTCCTCGGACTTATGAAGATACGTGTCATGAACATGCTGCCGGGGCTGCCCCTCGCTGTTATATTCGTAAGGATGTTCCTATAACTTGCGCAGGTCACCTACTATAATTAGGAAGAATAAGTCTGACTATTTATTTTTTAGTGAAATTTTCCTCAAACTGTGCGCCGTCCCTTTTTAAGTTAACTATAAAACGAAAATTGTTCGATTTTAACGATATTCACACACAAATTGAATTTTTAAGCGCGGCCGCACCCCTTTACGCGCTCAAATAAGTAGAATAAAATAATAATGCAGGAGTTTTGTTATCCTGTTATTGAGAGCGAAACAGTAATAGAATGCCCACAGGGCAAAAATTCTAAGGGGGTTTTTTGTATGTCTGTACAGAAACGCACTTCCACAAACGTTCTCCTTCACACCGCGCTCCAGAACTTCTACTCGGCAGCGGAAGAGATGGGACTTGAAGACGGACTCGTAGAGGTCCTCAGCCGTCCCGAACGCGCGATATCAGTATCAGTACCAGTCCAGATGGACGACGGATCCGTCAGGGTCTTCCAGGGTTATCGCGTCCAGCACTCAACGGTCCTCGGGCCGGCAAAAGGCGGACTCCGCTTCCACCCAGACGTCAACCTTGAAGAGTGCGAAGCGCTCGCAAGCTTGATGACATGGAAATGTTCGCTCGCCGGTATCCCTTACGGCGGAGGCAAAGGCGGAATATCAGTAGACCCGTTCACGCTCTCACCGCGCGAAAAGGAAATGATGACCCGCACGTTCGCAGCCCGTATCGCACCGTTCATTGGCGACTGGACAGACGTCCCCGCACCTGACGTCAACACAGGCGGCCCAGAAATGGTCTGGATCATGGACACAGTCTCCAAACTCCGCGGACATCTCGAACCGGGCGTCGTAACAGGCAAACCTATCGCATACTATGGCTCAAAGGGCCGCACAGCGGCGACAGGACTCGGCGTTGCGACATGCGTCCTCGAACTCCTCAAGAGACAGAACATCGACCCGAAGGAAGCCACGGTCATCGTACAGGGCTTCGGCAACGTCGGGACATATAACGCGCTCTACCTCCAGCAGGCAGGAGCTAAGGTCGTCGGCATCAGCGACATCACCGGCGGCTATTACTGCAAAGACGGCATCGACGTCGTAGCCGCAAAGGCTTACGTCGAGAAGTCGCCGAAACGTATCCTCGAAGGATACACGCAGCCCGGACTCGTTAGGATGAACGGCGAAGAAATACTTGAGCAGGAATGCCTCGTCCTTTCACCGTGCGCGCTCGAAGGTGTCATCAGCGAAAAGAACGCCGGCAAACTCAAATGCAAATACATCGTTGAAGGCGCAAACGGCCCGACACGTCCGGAAGGCGACACGATCCTCGACGAACGCGGGATCATCGTTGTCCCTGACTTCCTCGCCAACAGCGGCGGAGTTATCGGCTCATACTTCGAATGGGTACAGGACCTCGCCGGATTCTTCTGGACAGAGGAAGAGTACAACAACCGCCTCGTCCCGATCATGAAGGATAACTTCAAGAGAGTTTGGGACTATGCTCAGGAGCACAACGTCAAGATGCGCCGCGCGGCTTTCCTCGTCGCCATCAAGCGCGTCGCGGACTGCCTCAAACTGAAAGGGTTCTTCCTGTAAGCCAGAGATAACAGCTACGGCATAAACTTCGCAGCATCAGCGGGAGGCTTTCGGCGTGTGTCGGAAGCCTCCCGCTTCGTTATGCGGCAGTGTTCGCCGTGCGGAGCCGTACGCAAACTATTAACGGACGTTATGAAAATTTTTAATATTATCTAGTATTTTTGGTTGCAAAAGTCAGGGGAAAATTATAATATTATTAGCGTGGCAGTGTACAAAATATTATACTTATTGATGAGGAACTGCTTTGCTGGATAACGGACCTGACGATAAGAATACAACACGGCTGCTTTTCTCAGCGTGGCACGCATTCATGGCTGCCACTCCAGATTTTATGTTCATCAAAAATCTCGACCTGGTATATGTGGACGCTTCAAAGGCATTCGCGGAACTTGTCGGGCGTTCCTCGGCTGAAGACGTCGTCGGGAAGACGGACCTCGAGCTCTTCGACGACAGGGAGCTCGCTGAGCGCTACAGGAGCGACGACAGGAGGCTGCTCGCGTCGGGCGAGCCGCTTTTAAATCATATCGAACCGATACCGCCAGATAAGGACGGCAATCCAAGATATTCCTCCACTTCAAAATTTGTGTTCCGAGATATATCTGGAAAGATATTGGGACTATACGCTATAGGTCGCGACGTGACCCGAGAGTATGAGGCGAAACTGGCCTACGAGCGCGAGCTTGATTATCTCTCCGTCGCGGGCGAGAACGCTTGCGCGTCGTTCCTGTTGGACGTTACGGATTGGACATGCTCGGATTTTAAGGGTGAAAAGCATTTTGACCCGCTTGCCATTGCGACTGTGGAGGATTTCTTGGCTTACGCGGCCGAGTCCGTCGTAGAGGACGAGGATGTCCGGCGTTTCTATAAGACGCTGTCGAGCAAATCGGTTCGAGAAGTATACGACAGCGGCAGACGCAGGATATCCATGGAGTATCTTCGCAGGATGCCGGATGGCGCGGAGCTGTGGGTCAGCGATGAGATACGCCTGCTGCAGGATCCGGACACAGGGCATGTCATGGCGCTGTTCACGCTCAGCGACATCGACGACGTGAAGCGTGCACAAAGCGAACTCACCCGCGCTGTGGAAGAAGATTCAATGACCGGACTCCTCAACCACGACGCTACGATAAGACATATCACCCGCTACCTTGAAATGGAGGGCTCTGGCGGGACGCATGCGTTCTTTATGATAGACGTGGACGACTTCAAAGATGTAAACGACACATTTGGGCACCAGACGGGCGACGACGTGATAACGGACATCGCATTAGCGATAAAGAGGGTGTTTCGCGAGACGGATATAGTTGGCCGCGTCGGGGGCGATGAATTTATCGCTGTTATGAAGAATATATCAGGGAAGCGCTTAGCCGCTAAGAAGGCTGCGGAAATAGTAGACGCCCTGCAGTATGACCTGAGGACCGAAGCGGGGGCTCTCGAACTCTCCGGCAGCGTGGGCGTCAGCTTCTTCTGCGCCGACGGGAAATCCTTCGAGACGCTTTACGCGGAGGCGGACTCGGCTCTTTACAGAGCAAAGCTGGATGGTAAAAACCGCTATGCCTTCGTCAATTCAAGCGATACGGAGGAAGAGGGGCTCTCCCCAGCCGAGAACCAGATGGCCAGCTCCGTACACCTGCGTACTCTTTTGGAGGACCTTGAGGGAGCGGTGGTTATATACGACGCGGACGCGGATGGAAAGATCAAGATCTCCTACACCAGCCCGAGTATCTTTAAAGTATTCAAGCGTGACCCGAGGGATATTGGCAGCTCCGGACAAAAATTGATGTCCGCGGTCCTGCCCGGCGACCTCCCTGGCCTTGAGGACGCCATACTCGTATCGGCAAGGCGCGGCGTCTCATTTGACTATACGTTCCGCATCGCCTCGGATGACGGAGCGGTCAAATGGATGTATTTGCGCGGGGCGCCTCTCGCGGCAGGCGGAGGTCTTCATCGTCTCCTCTGTATCATCACGGACGTTACGGAGATGAAAGAGACCGAGGAGCATCTGAAATTCGCGGAGCTGCGCAGCCGCACAGCGCTCCAGCAAAGCCCTGCAATGCTGTGGGAGGTGGATATGCGCACCCGCGAGATGAAATACGTCGGCTCCGCGGCCGACGAGCTCGGGTATTCAAAACACGTCTATGAGGACGCGCCGGAGTCCGTCATTGCAGAGGGGCATATCAGGGTTGATTACGTCAAGGAATTTCGCAGGATGTTCAGCGACCTCTATTCAGGCAGGGATGGCGGAAATTACTATCTCATGTCCAAGGACAAGTCCGGCGAGTATGTCCCAGTCGGGGCGACGTTCCAGCTCCTGAGAGACGAGACGGGGGCTCCATATTACGCCATAGGCGTAAGGGAGCCGCGCATCCTGTCGAGGGAGCTTGATATCTACCGCACGCTGAACAACAGCGGCGTCTTTTCCGTCCGCATCGACGAGGATTATACCCTGCTTTACGGCAATGACAGGTTTTATTCGATAATCGGATACACTCGTGAGAGCATGGCGGAGCGCCTCAACAACAAATGCAGCCTCTACTTCCACAACGACAGCCTTACCGCGACGCGTGAGGTGATCAACAGCGCGATATCCTCCGGCCGGAATGGCGAGACGCTGACCGTAAAGATAATATCGGGCGACGGCAAGACTAAATATACGCAGACCAGCGGAGAGTTCGTCAGACAGCCCGATGGCTATTACGTCATGAACGGCGTCATCATGGATGTTACTGAGCAGAAGAAAGCCGAGATAGAGATGAGGCAGCAGACGCTCGAACTCGACACCCTTGTGCGCTATACGCCGGGCGGAGTGTTCAGCTACTCGGCGGACGAGGACGACGACCATTTCACCTTTATCAGCGAAAACATGCTCAAGATGCTGGGTTACACGTACGATGAGTTTATCGCGAAATTCAACGACAGCTTCGCGCAGATGGTGTACTGCGAAGACAGAAAGGATACTATCCTGTCGATAGACGAACAGATAGCGGACTCGGAGTTCGATGAGTGCGAGTACAGGATAGAGACGAAGAGCGGAGAGCTGATATGGGTACACGACGTGGGGCATCTTGTCGTGGACAGCGACGGACAGAAGTTCTTCTATGTCGTTATCGTCGATATAACGAACCAGAAGCTGGCCGAGGAGGCGCTTCGGAAACAGAAGGACGAGCTCTCCGAACGCTATGACCGCATCGTAGGGATGCGCGCCAACATAGATAAGAATGTCATTGGGTCGTCCTACTTTAACCTGTCGCGGAACATCTGCCGCGACGGCCGCTCAGTCGGCGCGTCTGTCATGAAGCTGCAGGCGGCGGAGACGGTGGACGCGTTCTTTGAAGATTATTACGCCCGCACTCCGGACCTCGAACAGCTCGAGCGGGACGGCGGCGTATTCAGCCGCGAGCAGCTGACGCAGATGTTCAAACACGGAGAGAAGACGATTTCTTCCGACCACCGGCTCACGCTGGACAACGGCCGCTCTATATGGGTGCGGACAAGCGTCATTATGGCGGAGAACCCTGAGACGGGAGACGTTGAGGGCTACCTCTATACAAAGGATATCAACACTGAAACAATACTGCAGATGCTTATGAATAGATTTGTCGATATCGAATATGAATTTGCGCTCCTGATAGAGGCTAACACCGGTCTGCTGTCGTTTGTGAGGAGCGCGGATGAGGCGATCCCAGTTGGGCGGCAGAACGACGCGTATTATATGGACATGGTCAACGGCAGCCTCTCAGGAT
The DNA here is from genome assembly GCA_030539135.1 of Synergistaceae bacterium. GTDB lineage: Bacteria > Synergistota > Synergistia > Synergistales > Synergistaceae > JAUNSQ01. The sequence continues at coordinate 16,807 of JAUNSQ010000014.1, forward strand.
ACATCGCGCAGAGCGAACTTGAACTCGCGATAAAGGCCCTGAGCCTGAAAAAAGTTGTCGCGGAGCTTGAAAAGTGCGACACGTATTCACGCTCGTTCTCCGTCGTAACAAAAGACGGACTGACGGAACGCAAGACATGGAAGTATACGTATGTCGACGATGCCCGCACCATAATAGCCTGTATGCGCCGCGATGTTACCGATATCTACAACTCGGAGACCGACCATCTGACGGGAATATACAACCAAACAGGATTTGCCCGCGCTGCGCGGGACATGTTCGAAGCGAACCCCGATACGGACTTCTGTATGCTGAGGATGGACATAGACCACTTTAAAGTCTACAACGATATATATGGCATAGAGGCGGGGAATGAACTGCTCAAGGTCATTGGGCAGGCGTCTACCAGCTGTTTCGCGTCGATGGGTGTCTATGGCAGGATACAGGGAGACCATTTCGTAGCGTGTCTCCCCACGGAGGAGCTGGATATCGATTATTCCATAGATATAGTCGAAGGGAGATTGTTCGCCGTGCAGCCTGATTTCAGCTTTGTCGTGCGCTGTGGGATCTACTGCGTCGACGACAAGAAGCTCAACGTGGCGATAATGTGCGACAGGGCCCTAATGGCGCTGCGCTCCACAAAGGGCCGTTACGATGTGAACTTCGCCTATTACGATGAGTCGATGAGGGTCGATATGTTCGACAAGCAGGAGCTAGTCTCCGTTATGCGGTCGTCGCTCGCAGATGGAGAATTTGGCGTGTATCTCCAGCCGCAGTATAACCAGGAGACCGGCGCGATAGTTGGAGCCGAGGCGCTGGCCCGCTGGTTCCAC
>JAUNSQ010000133.1 GCA_030539135.1 Synergistaceae bacterium
GATATCAAGGCGGACGGAGCCGACTATATGAGCGTCGAGTTTCACGGGAGCGGCATTGAAGATATGAGCGTCGCGGAGAGGATGACCCTCTGCAACATGGGCATAGAGTTCGGAGCGAAAAACGCCGTCTGCCGCCCAGACGAAAAAGTCCTTAACGCGATAAAGAGCGTCGCGAAACGTGAGGACTGGGAGCTGATCTGGGCCGACAACGACGCGGAGTACGCGGCCGAGTACAGCTACGACCTCGCGGACATCGAACCAGGCGTCGCCAAGCCGCATAAGGTGGACAACTACGCGCCTATCAGCGAAGTCAAAGGGACGAAGATACACGAAGCGTTCCTTGGAAGCTGCACGAACGGACGTATCGAGGACTACAGGCTGGCCGCGCAGGTGCTAAAGGGTAAAAAAGTCGCCGTGCGGACAATAGTCATCCCCGCCTCGTGGAAGGTCTACCGCCAGATGATGAGAGAGGGGCTGCTCGATACCCTCCTCGATGCGGGATGTGTGATATGCAACCCGGGCTGCGGGCCGTGCATGGGCAATCACGAGGGCATCCTTGCCCCCGGCGAGGCCGCGATAAGCACGGCGAACAGGAACTTCAAGGGGCGTATGGGCGACAAAGAGAGCTTCATCTATCTCGCAAGCCCGATGACGGTCGCGGCGTCCGCGCTCACTGGCGAGATATCAGACCCAAGGGAGGCGCTTTGATATGGCGATAACAGGGAGAGTTTGGAAGTATGGGGACGACGTCAACACAGACGTGATATTCGCTGGAAAATATACATATACTATAAAGGAACGCTCTGAAATGGCGAAGGTCGCGTGTGAAGATCTCGACATGGACTTCAACAAAAACGCGGCGGCTGGCGACATAATTGTCGGCGGCAAGAACTGGGGCTGCGGCTCCAGCCGCGAACAGGCCGTAACGTGCTTAAAGGAGCGCGGCATATCCGTCATCATCGCGAAGAGCTTCGCTCGGATATACTACCGCAACTGCCTCAACGAGGGTCTGCCGATAATCATCTGTCCAGACGCGGTGGACGCGATAAACATGGGCGAAACGATTGAAGTGGACTTTGACCGCGGAGTGATAACGGCGGGCGGACATGAGTTCTCTTTTCCTCCGTATCCTGATTTCGTTAAGGGGCTTATTGAGGACGGGGGGCTTATACCTCATGTCAAAAAGGAGCTTGGGCTGAAATGATATATCTTTCGCCGCTGGCTTCGCGGTTCTTGCAAGTCGGTCCTCAACGTAGCGATTAGTACGTTTCCGGTCGCCTTGCTGCAAACCGCATCGCCATCGTTCGAAATCTATATCATTTCAAGTTGTCGGACTTTCGTCGCTGGCATCGCTGTTTTTGCAAGTCGATTCTCAATGTAAAATTTAATCAATATAATAAAAACGTTATTATCAGGAGGAATACAAATGTCCAATGTAATGAAAGTCAAAGAGAGAAAAGACCGCTATAAAGTGACCTACATGGCCGGAGACGACTCAGGCTTCGACATGATGGAGGGCGCCCTGCTCGTCCTTGAGTCGCTTGACCTCCCAATCGACTGGGTGCGCGCCGACCTCGGCTGGTGCATGTGGGAGAAGTCAAACAAAAAATTTGGCGAGGGCGACCCGCGCTGCAACACAGTCCCGCCTGAGACGATACAGTCGATAAAAGACACGGACGCCACATTGATGGCGGCTATCACGTCCAAATCAGGCGTGAAAGGTTTCAAGTCCGCGATACTCCAGATGCGCCAGATATTCGACCTCTATATAAACATTCGCCCTGCGAAGAAACTTCCCGGCGTTGGAACGCCTCTCGCGAACGACCCGAACATCGACATCGTGATGTTCCGCGAGAACACGGAAGACCTCTACGCCGCGGTAGAGTTCCACCCATTGCCCGAGGAGATGTTCGACCTCCATAAGGGCATGGACCGCTTCCGTGGCCGCGATGTCGCGGTATCGTGGCGCGTCTTTTCAAAAGACGGCTGCGAGCGTATAGTCCGCGCCGCATTCGAATACGCGAAAGAGACAGGTCGCAAGACAGTCCACTGCGGTAACAAGGCGAACGTCATCCGCGAGACTGACGGCATGATGAAGAGGGTATTCCTCGAAGTCGCGAAGGAATACGAGCAGTATGGCATAAAGGCTGTCGAAGAGAACGCCGACGCGACGGCGATGTGGCTCATAAAGAATCCGCAGGATTACAGCGTCATCGTAGCGAGCAACGTCTTTGGCGACATACTCTCTGACGAGGCCTCGCAGCTCACGGGCGGCCTTGGCTTCGCGCCGAGCGGCAACATAGGCGAGAATGCCGCGATATTTGAGCCGAGCAGCGGCTCCGTTCCCAAATACGCGCACCAGTACAGGGTCAACCCCAGCGCGATGGTCATGACGGCGAAGATGATGCTTGAATATCTTGGGCTCGACGAAGCGGCCGCCAAGATCGAAAAAGCGCTCGGCGAAGTTCTCGTCGAGAGCAAATCCGGCACGCTGACCTACGACGTGCTGCGCGACTTCCGCGGCGACCCGAACTGGGAAAAGAACGCGGCGAGTACGATAGAGATGGCGTCCGCCATCGCGGCGAAGATCGATCCTGCGTTCTCCGGCGCGAAACTCGAAGCCGCGAAAGCCAAAGTCCACAAAATGTGCGCTTGGGACGCCGACAGCCTGATAGGATTTATGGATTAACTTCAAAGCAAAGCAAAAAAAGAAGCACGGAGCATCTGCCCCGCGCTTCTTTTTTTATCTTGAAATATAATTATTAGTCCATGTTTTTCATAATATAGCCAAGCGACGGGCTGTTAAAGAGCATATCGTCCTTTTCCTCCGGTTCTTTCCACCCGAAAGTCGACGAGATCTCCGCGCAAAATTTTGGGATCTCACTGGTCAACCCTTTGACGACGTCGGGGGTGAACCTTGAGCTTGGTCCGGTGACCGCTATTGTGCACAAGATTTTGTTGTTGCCGTCGACGACAGGTCCCGCTATCGACGAGAATCCCTCCTGATATTCGTTTATGCAGTAAACATATCCATTTTTGCAAAGCCCATAAAGGTCTCTCATTATCTTTTTCTTATCGATCTTCGTATATGTGGTGAGGCGTTTTGCGTCGGTCAGATACCCCTCGAGCTCCGCCGGGGTTGCAAAGGCCAGAAATCCTCTTCCGCCTGCTCCAGCCCAGAGGACATATTTTGAGCCGATAGTCGGCGAATATTTAAAGTTGTGAAAAGCAGGAGCCTTTTCAAAACATATCCTATAGCCGTCCTCCCGCACATAGAAACACGCGGTCTCGCCGATGTCGTCGCGAAGCCTCAGAAGATAGGGATATACGACCTTGCGCAGGAAGTCGTTCTGCTTTGCGCAGTAGCCGAGTCCATATATACGACGCCCAAGGCTGTAGAGCTTGGTATGTTTGTCCCTGATAAGAAAGGACTCCTGTTCAAGAATACCGGCGATACGCGACGCGGTCGAGTATGGGATATTTAGCAGCTTAGATATCTCCGTGAGAGACAGGCTTTCTATATCGCGTGAAAAACAATTTAAAACCGCCAGCGCGCGCTGGATGGCCTGTGTGCCGGTCTCGGAATGATTTGTATCCACCATGAGCATCTTCCTCCAATATGTTCCGAATAAGTTTATCAAATAATATAAAAATTTCTACCTGCAATTTTCAAAATTAATGTTGACACTTTATCGAAATGTATGTATTATCAAATCACCATATATAAAATATTATATCCATTATATGGATATTTGCAAGAGGCGAAAGGGGAAATAAAAATGCAGATAAAGATGCCTGTCAGCGACGAAGTGATAAGCAGTCTGCGCATCTACGACATGGTTGAGATCTCCGGTCCGATCTTTACGGGCCGCGACGCCGTGCTGCCGAAGGTAGTCAAATGTATAGAAGAAGGCACCTGTGAAGAAAAGGGCATCCATCTTCAAGGCAGCGCGATATTCCATACGGCGGTCAGTCCCGCTGGAATCGGCCCGACATCCAGCAACAAGCTTGACATAGAGGGAAGCATCCCGGCCCTTTCAGCCGCCGGCGTCAAGATGCACATTGG
>JAUNSQ010000015.1 GCA_030539135.1 Synergistaceae bacterium
GGCTATGAGGCTTTGTATCCCGTAGAAGCGGATCAGCGCCAATTTGCCTCAGAGAAAAAATATGATATAGATTTTTCCGCTTTTAATATCAACGGGCGCATGTTTGGCGCAATTGGGGAAACGCCAAGGGCAGACCTCAACGCGCTGGATGTCAAACTGTCTGCGACCTTTGGCAGGAAAAACCCTGTAACTGTACCGGCCCCTTATATTTTGCCCGCAATAGCAAAACTGGATTGGCAGGATTATTATATCGGCGCTGCCCTTTTTGGAATACCTGCTGTGATTGGAGAGTCAGCAGTATGGCGCGACCTAGGGTTACGTTTAGAAAGAGGAGTACTTAGCGACGCTCCTTTACTCGCAACGATGAAAAGTACCTATGACCGTTATGCGGGGCAGGGCGGAGAAATGATTTTACAATGCAACCCGGATGACGAACGCTTGCAGGTGGCTGAATATGCCATTGGCGAAAAAGGGTTCAAGACGATCGAACTAAAGTTTGGGCAAGCCGCCAAGGGTATTCAACATATGGGGCTGGTGTATGACATAGAGACAGCGTCAAGGTTAAAAACTAAAGGTTCTCTTGTTATACCTGACCCAGACGATGAAAAAGTAAAAGAATATATCAGCTCAGGCGGGCGTGTCATTTTTCAACAGATTGGACGCCTGCCGTACTATGATGAAGAACATATTGTTCGGAGAGTGGCCCGCCTGCGCGAGTTAGGCGCTGAACGCGTGGCGTTCAAAACTGCCGGATATGACAAAAACGATATACTGCGTCTGCTTAAAATCGCGTCGGAGGCCGGAGTCGATATGATTACTTTCGATGGAGCTGGCGGCGGTACGGGCAACAGCCCATGCCGTATGATGAACGAGTGGGGACTGCCTACGGTGTATCTCGAGTCGCTTGTCGCGCATATATCAGATGAACTGAACGTCAAAGGTTTTGACCTGCCTCAAATTACGATTGCGGGTGGTTTGGCGTTGGAGGATCATATTTTCAAAGCGTTTGCCTTGGGAGCCCCGTTTATTGGTTTTGTAGCTATCGGCAGAGCCGCGATGGCGGCAGCGATGAGCGCTAAAAATGTTGGCAGTCTTCTGGATGCTGGGAAACTTTCGCCGCAACTGCAGAAGTATGGTACGACACGCGAAGATTTGTTCCCGGCGTCGTGGGAATTAACAGCCCGTTATGGGAAAAAGGAAGCGGATACGATTCCAACCGGCGCGATAGGCGTATACTCTTATCTGTGCCGCATAACGCTGGGACTGCGGCAGCTCGTGGCTTTGAACCGTAAATTCGCCTTGCGATACTTAGACAAAAGCGACCTCCTGCCACTAAACAGTGACGCTGTGTCATTATTAAACGGAACTTTTGACATACGATAATTATAAACCGTTAACGCGAGCATCGTGGTTTGCTATATATAAACAAGCGCAAGGGCTCTGGCCGCAGCCAGAGCCCTTGTCGTTTATTCTACGCTGCTTGACAAATAGGCATTGCTGGATTATATATACTCGTAAGTTGTCAACTCGTGATACTACAACTCGTGAGTTGAATTTTTATTAATCGTGGCAATAAATTTGACTTGGCATACGCAGATTTTTTTACGGGAGGGCAAGCGATTATGAAAACGGTATTCTATGGCAGGGAAAAAGAACTGCGGGATTTGAACAATCGTTATAAGAAAGACAAATTCGAATGCGCGGTCATTTACGGCCGCCGCCGTATTGGAAAAACGTCGCTTATCAACGAATTTTGCAAGGACAAACCTGCCATATTTTTCTCAGCTCTTGACGCCACTCCGTTGGAAAACTTGGAGGCTTTGTCAAACGCTATTTATGGATATGAATATAAGGACGGCAGAGCGCCTGTGTTTAAGAGTTATGACGACGCGCTGAATGAGATCTCACGCCTGTCGAGGGATAGCAGATTGGTATTTGTAATAGACGAATATCCGTATCTGGCGAAAGCGGAAAAGTCGATATCCTCAAAACTCCAGCATATCATCGACCATGTGTGGCAGCAGGGGCGGCTGTTTCTGATTTTATGCGGTTCTTCAATGAGCTTCATGGAAGGTCAAGTGTTGGGATATGAAAGCCCACTTTACGGGAGACGTACCGCTCAATATAAGATCCAAGCGCTGACATATAAGGAGATGACCGCGTTTGACCCTGCGCTCGACAAAGAGTCTCAGGCATTGGTTTATGGTATAACAGGGGGCGTTCCGATGTATGTCAATAAGCTCGAGATTGGCGAACAAGGAGAAAAAGATATAGATGAGACGCTGCTTGATAATCTGTTTCAACGTTCGGCATATTTGTTTGAGGAGCCAAGTAATCTGCTCAAGCAGGAGCTCCGGGAACCAGCGGTCTACAATTCCATCATTACGGCAATAGCGGGCGGGGCATCCCGTCAAAATGAGATTTCCACAAAGGCTGGGATAGAACCGTCGGTGTGCGCAAAGTATCTTAGAGTGTTGCTTGACCTTGGCATTTTGAAAAAAGAAACGCCTGTGACCGAGAAGCCCGGGAAGAAAACGATTTATATTATTGGAGATAACTTCTTCCGCTTTTGGTATCGGTTTGTGCCCAAGAATATGTCCGCGATCAATTCAGGACGTATCAGGCAGACGTATGAGCATTCTGTTAAGAAATATCTTTCTGATTATATGGGGCTTGTGTTTGAGCAGATGTGCCGAGAATACCTGTTAAGATATGCGGAAGATCTGCCAATAGAGTTATGCGATGCGGGTCAGTGGTGGGGAACGGACAATAAGGAGAAAAAAAAAATTCAGATCGACATTGTCGGGACTCCCGCGGACGGCGATGAATATATCATCGGTTCATGCAAGTACAGAAATGAAAAAGTTGGCGTGGACGAAATGGAACTGTTAAAGTCCTACTCTCGTGTCTTTGGAAAGGGTTTGAAGTATCATTTCTTCATTTTTTCAAAAAGCGGGTTTACTCGTGGGCTGAAAGATGCCGCCGACCGCGGCGAAGTGAAATTGGTCTCGTTAGACGATATCTATCGCTAACGCGCAGAAAAAAGGTTGCCATAAACGCGCAGTCCGTGCTAGACTAAACGCCGTGCGGACCCGTAGCTCAGTTGGATAGAGCGACTGCCTCCTAAGCAGTAGGTCATCAGTTCAATTCTGGTCGGGCCCGCCATATTAAACAAACCACAACAAGGACTCAAGCCTAGGGCTCGGGCCCTTGTTTTTCTTTGCCGTTTTCCTCTCTGCAACTCTATCCATAAGATGAAAAAACAGTTAAAACAGCAAGAAAATTCTAGCCCTGCACTTTGCGTCAAAATAACCGCGACATGTTACGGGGGAAGTATTTTATGGCCGATAAGAGCAAGCTTATAAAGACGGCTTATGACGAGTTATGGCGCAGCACGTCGGATATGACTTTCGTCAAGGATCTCAACGGGGTCTATGTCGACGTGTCCCAAAAGTTCGCGGAGAAACTGGGATATTCAAGCCCAGACGAGATTATCGGGAAGACGGACTTAGAACTCTTCGGCGACCCCGAATTTGTCAAACGATATACTGACGACGACGCTCGGCTGCTCAAGAGCGGTGGTCCGTTAAAAGATTATATCGAGCCTTTCCCATCGCGCGACGGCAGACCGCGATACTGCCTTTCCTCGAAATATATCATCAGAGACGAAGATGGAAACCCAACGGGATTCTTGGGCGTATCAAGAGACATCACAGCCGAATATGAAACGCGCCGCGCGTATGAGAACGAACTGCGGATGCTGTTCGACTTCCCGCCCGATGCGCCGGCGGCAGTCCTGTTCGACATCACGGAGTGGCGCGTCGTGGACGCGTGTTACCGCGACGAGAGAAATCAAGTCGTCTCGCGTTACAGTGACATCGACGATTATTTTAGGAACGTAGTAGGTTGTGTCGTGGATGACGAGGGCGCGCGTGACTTTTTTCTAAGCCTTACGAAAGAATTTTTCGAGAAGAGGTTCGCCGAGGGCAGGAGAAACCATTCGCTCGAATACCTGAGGCGTATGCCGGACGGCAGCGAGCGTTGGGTGCGCGACGAGTTCCATCTGCTGCTTGACCCTGTGAACAACAACCTCTCTCTCATCATCATCCTTCGCGACATCGACGCGGAGAAGCGCGAGTATTCAAGCCTCGTCATTGCGGCGGAACACGACGCGCTCACTGGGCTGCTCAACCGCAGCGCGACGACAAAGTGCATTGAGAGCTATATAGCCGCCTCGAGCGGGACGCACGCGCTGTTCATGATAGACCTCGACAATTTTAAGATGATCAACGACAGCCTTGGACATCGTCAGGGAGACAAGATGCTCTCAGACGCGGCGGCCGCAATCAGAAAAGTTTTCCGCTCCGCTGATATCGTTGGGCGGCTCGGCGGCGACGAGTTTATGGCTCTGATGAAGGATATCCCGACGAGGGAGAGCGTAGAGAAGAAAGCGACGGAGCTGATTTCTGCGCTGCAGTTCTCCTCCGGCGAGGGCGATAACATGCTTGAGCTCACGACGAGCGTTGGCGTAAGCGTATTCGCCTCAGGCGAACAGGACTTTGGCAGCCTTTACGGAGAGGCGGACACGGCGCTGTACCGCTCTAAGATGAACGGCAAGAACTGCTACACGATATTTGACCGCAACGATATAAGGACGTATCGCGGACTTCCGGCGCCCGTTTTGGAAAATGTCAACACAGAGCAGCTGCGCGCCCTCATGGAGTATATGGACGGCGGCGTCATCATGGCCGAGGTCTCGGACGATATCAAAGTCACGTACGTGAGCCCCAGCTTATACAGGTCTTTTGGCCGCAGGTTCGACCAGGACAGCAATCAAAAAATATTTTCAACGGTCCACCCATCTGACCTGCCTGGGCTTAGGGCGGCGGTCTTTGAGGCGGCGAAGAGCAACGACCTCACCGAATACCCGTACCGCGTCGTCTACGACGACAGGACGGAGTGGCGAAGCATGAGATGTAAGCGCATCCCCGACGCCGAAGACGGAGTCAGCCGCGTCGTCGCGGCCATCGCCGACATCACGGGCATGAAGCGCGCGAACGACGACCTGCGCGACGCGGAGGAACGCTACCGCACCGCGGCGGAGCAGACGGAGGCTTTGCTCTGGGAGGTCGATATCCCGACGAAAAAGCTGACGCTTATAGGCACCGCGTGGGGCAAGACGACCCGCAGGACAGGTATAGCGTACGACGTTCCAGACGGCTATGTACAGACGGGCCGGATACACGAGGATTTCGTCGACACATACCTGCAGATGATCCAGGATATGTTCAATGGAGACGACAGCAGGAGCTATTTCTATAAGGTCAACGAGTCGAGCGGCGAGGAGACATGGATAAAGGACCGCTTTAAACTCATAAGGGACGAAGACGGCAATCTAAAGCGCGCGCTCGGAGCCACACAGATGATACCGAACATCAACGCGGAGATGCACAGCTTCGAGCATGAGATGAAGTTCGTCGATATAGTTAAAGACTCGCTGCTTGGATATCTGCGCGTCAACCTGACCGCGAACGCGCTGGAAGAGATATTCATGAAGGACGATGAGAGATACGAGATATTCCGCGGCATGAGCTATGACTTCTTCCACACAGCGATGGACGGCAATTTCGTTTACAGCGAAGACTGCGGAGCCATGTCGCAGCAGATGTCAAGGGAGTACAACCTCGAACTCTTCCGGCTCGGCGGCGGATGGCGCTTCATCGATTATCGGCATAGGATGTCGGATGGCTCTCACCGTTGGGTCGTCGTATTTATAAAGTTGATGAGGCATCCTATCAGCGGCGACGTCTACGCGTTTGGCTACTTCCGCGACAACGAGCTAAGGCGCGGCTGGGAACTCAGCATCGATGTCGCGCTCCAGCGTGACACGACGATGCTGCTCTATACACGCCTGTCTATGGAGATACTCGCGAAGCACATTTTCTCCACTCTGCCGACACAGAAGTTTGTCGCAGTATCGGTCATCGAGATGGTTGGCCTTGACGCGGTTAAGAGAGCGCTTGGCGAACAGGAGCTGCGTGACGTGATTTTTACGTTTGGTCGTCTCTGCCGTATCGCCATTGGCGGAGATGTTGTCGTAGGTCAGCTCGATGAGGATAAAATCGTGGTAGTGCGCGCTGACTCTGATAACGACAAAAATCATCGTGAGCGCATTAAGGGTTCGATGGCCATTCTCAAAGAGCAGCTAGCCCAAGCGCACCCCGACGCGAAGATTGGGCTTGTGAGCGGCTTCGCAGTGGAAAAGGTCGGCGGCGCGGTGTACGCCTTCTTAGGAAGGCCTCCATAGCCTGCCGAAGCGCGGCGCAGACGCTGGGTGAATCAGCCGTGGCTTATACGGACACTGGCGTCGAAGTGTTTGATGAGGATTACTCCGCTGGACTCTCGGAGCGTTATCACGCGCTTGAGCTGCGCTATCAGCAGCTCGCAAAGATGCTGCGCGTCAGCGAGAACGACGAGCTGACCGGTCTGCTTGGCAAGCAGGCGTTTTACCGCCATGTCCGCGAGATAATAAACGAAAACCCGGATATCCAATATACGATAGTGCGTTTTGACATCAACCGCTTCAAGGTCTTCAACGACGTTAACGGCACGGCGGCCGGAGACCGTCTGCTCTGTGACATCGCGGATATGATAAAGCGGTCGGGAAAGGCTGCTATCTTGAGCGCGAGGCTCGAATCCGACCACTTCGTACTGCTGACCAGGGACAACCCAAAGGCTGCGGAGCGTTCGGAGAAACGTCTCCTGCAATGGCTGACGAGCTATTCGCCGGATTTCCGTCTCACCTTTACGATAGGGATATATCAAATCACAGACCGCTCCGTCGAAGTATCGTTCATGTGCGACAGGGCGCTCCTCGCGATGCACTCCGTCAAGAGCGGATTTGACACGAGGATGGCCTACTATGACACCGCGCTGCGCGATACGCTCCTCGATGAACAAATGCTTATCGAGGCCATGAAGCCCGCTTTGGAAAAGGGAGAGTTCATACTCCACTTCCAGCCGCAGATTAATTATGAGAACGGCAGGCTTGTCGGGGCCGAGGCCCTCGTCCGTTGGCAGCATCCGACGCGCGGCCTTCTCACGCCCGATAAATTTATCCCGCTGTTTGAGCGTAACGGACTTATAACGCGCCTCGACGAATACGTCTGGGATCGCTGCTGCCGCTACATAAAAAACTGGCGGGACGCGATGCCCAAGACGAGAGATTTAGAGACGTCTGTATCGGTCAACGTGTCGCGGCTTGACATCTACGATGAAAAACTGAGCGAGACGCTCGGCGCCCTTATGGAAAAGTATGGACTTCCGCATTCCGCTCTGAGGCTCGAGATAACTGAGTCGGCGTATATGGAGAACCAAGGACAGCTCATTGAGACGGTGGACGCTCTGCACAAGGCTGGGTTTACCGTTGAGATGGACGACTTCGGCAGCGGCTACTCGTCGCTGAATACACTAAAGGATGTTTACGTCGATGTGCTGAAGCTGGATATGAAATTCCTCGCGGAGTGCAGGGACAGCGCGCGCGGCGGCAACATCCTCAGCTCCGTCATCCGCATGGCTCATTGGCTCAAGCTGCCGCTGATCGCGGAGGGCGTCGAGACGAAAGATCAGGCGGACTATCTGAAGAGCCTCGGATGTCTCTACATGCAGGGTTACTACTTCGCACGCCCTAGGCCCGCAGAGGATTTTGAAAAAATACTCGCTCAAAGCTCCATCGCCAAAACTGATAAGTATGTTGGCACGAACATAGACGGCATGGCGGCGTTCTGGGATCCGTCGGCTCAAATAGCGTTGCTCTTCAACAGCTACCTTGGCGGAGCCGCGATAATGGAATATAAAGAAGGCGTCCTCGAAGCGACGAGGGTCAACGATAATTTCTACAAAGTCCTCGGCACTACACGCGAAGAGTACGCGCCAATGCAGATGAACGTCTTGAACAGCTTTGACGAGGCGAACAGAGTGTATGCCGTGAACGAGATCGAAACGGCGATCGCCACGGGAGACGAACGCTATTATGAACTCAGGAATATCACGGGAGTGGGCGGCGTCACGCGCGAGTGGACGGGTGTAAGGCTGCGTCTCTTGGTGAAGAACAACGACAGCTCTATCTTCTACGTCTGCATAGAGGACATCACAGACCGCAAACTCATCGAACAGGAACGGGAAGTCGAGAGCGAGCGCAACAGCCTTCTGATGAAGACGACGGGATTGACCTTCTTTAGCTACGACTACGACGACGACACGATGACCTATCAGATGTACATCCCGTACAGGGGCGTGGTGAAGCGCGTCGTGCCAGAGTGCGGCAAAAAATGCGCGGACAACGCGCGCCTCGACCCGAGATGCGCAAAAACTCTGGCGGAGGTCATCGGCAAGGGGCGCCTCTCGCACATCGACGGGAGCGTGGATTTCCGCGCCGACCTTCACGATATGGGGATGCGCTGGTATCGCATGCGCTACTCAAGCGTGGAAGACGCGGGCGGCCGCGTTTACCGCATCGTTGGACAGGCGACAGATATCCAGGAGATAAGGGACAACGAAGCCCTCTCCGAAGCGATACAGAGACGGCTGGATATCGAGGCCCCGGTCCACAGCTTCAACAGCGACATCGTGAGCCGCATATCTATATTGTTCTACACCACGCCCGACATTGAGGGTGCGATCAAGACTACGCTCTCACTGCTTGGCGAATATTACGACCTGAGCCGCGTATATATCTGCGAAGACGTCGACGGACATACCGCGAGTTCCAATACGTTTGAATGGTGCGCGGAGGGCGTGAGATCGCAGAAGGAATTTTTGAAATATGTTAGATATGACGACCTTGGCGGCTGGGAGAAGTGCACGAAGCTGTTCGATGAAAACGGGACTTTCTATTGCCCCGACGTAAAAGCACTGCCGAACGACGGAGTGAAGGCTGTGTTCGAGGCTCAGGACATATCGGCTTTTCTTCAGTGCGCGATAATGGACAGCGGCATGTTTTCCGGCGTCATCGGCTTCGACGAATACCGCGAAGGGCGCGGCTGGGCGGACGAACAGGTAGGGACGCTCCAGTTCATCTCGCGCATCATCTCGACCTTCCTGCTCAACCTGCGCAAAGCCGAAAAGGCGATGTTCTCCGACGACTTCCGCGCGTCGCTGGACGACAACGCGGCATACGTGTACATAGTCGACCCGAATACGCACGAGATAATTTACAACAATAAGGCCATCGTAAAGAAATCGGGCGATTTTGTAGGACAGAAATGCCACAAAGTATTCATAAACATCGACGAGCCATGCGGCAAATGCCCCATACCTAACATGAGCGACCCAGATAAGCCGCACATCGCCGAGATAGTGCGTCCCGACGGGATGGCGGTGCTTACCCACGTGTCGCCGATACATTGGGAGGGGCGCGGAGTGGCGTTGGTATCATGTATAGACATTACTGACAGCAAAAAGGCCGAGGCCGCGCTGAAAACAGAGAAAGACCCGCCATCAGACCTCGGCAGGCAGTAAACCGAGGTTGTCCACGCCCACCGTAAATATGCTATACTTGGCTTGATGAATGCCCATTATTTTGAACGTGCTGACGCTGTGCCGTAAGTAAAACATTAGTGCGAGGTGGCTGTGTTGGTCAAAGATCCATCATCAGGTAAAAAACGGCTGATTTTGCTCTCAGTCTCCATACTTGTTTGTCTTGTATTCTCATCGGTCTGCGGTGCGGCCGAGAGAAAAGTTCGCGTGGGATATTTCTCCCTCCCCGGATATCACGAGCAGGACAAAGATGGAAGACGCAGCGGCTATGGCTACGAATACCTGCAGGAGATGGCGAAGTTCGCGGACTGGACTTACGAATATGTGCCGTGTACATGGTCCGACGCCCAGCGGCTGCTCAAGGCCGGCGAGATAGACCTCCTCACCTCGGCGCATAAAACGCCGGCGCGCGAAAAAGATTTTGATTTCTCCAGCCTGTCCATTGGCAGCAGCAACGTCATGCTGACAGTTAAAGCTGACAACCACAACATCGACGTACATAACTTCAAAACACTAAGGCTTAAGGTCGGCCTCTTGGAAGGCAGCACGAGAAACGAAGAGTTCTTCGCGTTTGCGAGGGGCTGCGGCCTGACATACGACCCCGCCTATTTCAATTCGACCGAAGCCCTGCTCGCGGGGCTGAAGAGCGGCGCCGTGGATGCCGCCGTCACGAGCAACCTGCGCGTACTCAAGGGCGAGCGCACTATCGCGGAGTTCGCGCCCTCGCCGTACTACGTCATAGTCAGGAAGGGCGACAAGGCTCTCTTGGACGAGGTCAACAAAGTCCTTGAAACTATAAACATGGATAACCCTCTGTTCAGCAGGGTGCTCTACCATAAATATTACGGCGCGGACAACGGCGGATATTTTTACCTTACCGACGAGGAGAAAGCCTACGTAGAAAAAAAGAAAACTATAAATGTCGCTATGATAACGAACAAATTTCCGATTTCGGGCTTCAAGGATGGGGAGGCAGTCGGTATCCTGCCGGACTTCGTCAGATATTTCGCGAAGCGCGCGGGGCTTGAGGTGAACTTTATCGGAGCGAACGGCGTAGAACAGAGCATAGAACTCCTAAAGAGCGGGAGCGCCGACATGCTGTGCGATGCCCATTCGGACTACTATACGGCCGAGCAGCTTGGCCTGCGTCTGACGGACCCGTATTTTAAATCCACATACAGCATGATCGCCAAAAAGAACGCGAACATGGATATAACAAATGCCAGAGTTGCCGCTTTCAAAGGTTCCGCCGCCGCATACGAATATATCGATGACAATATCCCCGCGGCCAACGTGACATACTACGATACGCGCCCTGAATGCCTTGCCGCCGTAAGAAGCGGGGCTCAGGACGTCTACTTCTGCGACACTCACATAGCGAACTGGCTGCTGCGCGAAGATATGTCGAGCGGCCTGAACTCCGTACTCCTTCCCGGGGTGACGAGAAATTATTCTATAGCCATCAGGCGGGAAGAGGGGACGACCCTCTTCTCGATAATCGATAAATGCGTCAAGACGATGGATGATAAGACGAGCAACGAGATCATCACCAAAAATACGACGCAGCTCAACACTACTCCGTCGTTCGGCTACT
This sequence comes from Synergistaceae bacterium, assembly GCA_030539135.1. Lineage (GTDB taxonomy): Bacteria > Synergistota > Synergistia > Synergistales > Synergistaceae > JAUNSQ01. The sequence continues at coordinate 11,132 of JAUNSQ010000015.1, forward strand.
ATCTCTACACCAGCCCATCCGTCGCGGTCGGGTTCTTCGCGCTCATCTTTGCCGCGTTCGCGGGCTTCGCCCTCTACGTCATGTCGAAGAGGGAGAGGACGGTACAGGCGCGGCTGATAAACGAAGTCATGGCGTTCGGCACGGCTATGAACAGCGCGTATGACGAGATAAGCGAGCTGGATTTCTATAATGGCGTCCGTTACGACATCTCCTATAAGAACGGAAATATGACGAGGGAGAGCGTCAAATGGTCGTTAGAAGAAGATGCCGAGCTATTCCGCGATTCGCTCCACCCGGAGGATTCGGAGAAGCTCAAGGACCGTAAGACAAAGGAATACTATATCTCCCTTATCGAGAACAAGGCGACGGATTATTATGAGTGCCGCTTGCGCGGCAAGGACGGCAAATATCGCTGGAAGTCATACATGTTCCAAGGCATGGCGTCCGACCCTATACATAAAAGCAGCATTATGATGTTCGTGAAGGACATCAACGAGGCGAAGGAAGAGGAAGACCGCGCCAGAGCGCAGCTCAAGGAAGCGCTTGAGAGGGCGCAGGCTGGAGCGCAGGCGAGGAGCGCTTTTCTTTCGAGGATGTCGCATGAGATCAGGACTCCGCTAAACGTCATCACGGGGTTCATGACCATCGCGAGACAGTCGCTCGACAACCGCGAAAAAGTCAAAGACTGCATAGAAAAGACGGAGGTCTCGTCGCACCATCTGCTGACGATAATCAACGACATACTCGACATGTCGGCGATCGAGAGCGGAAAGATAAAAATCGCCGCGGAGGACTTCGACTTCAAGAAATTCATCTCGACGATGGGCGCGATGTTCTATTCGCAGGCGCGGATGAAAGGCGTCAACTTCGACGTGTCGATGAAGGACGTGACGGAGGAATTCCTCGTCGGCGACGAAGGGCGCCTCAGCCAAGTGCTGACGAACTTGCTCTCCAACGCCATAAAGTTCACGCCGAAGGATGGGACCGTCACGCTGCGCGTAACGCAGATGTCGCGCTCGGAAAATGACCGCAAGGTCTTCATGCGCTTCGCCGTCGAGGACACGGGCAAGGGCATAAAGAAAGAATTTACTGAGAGGCTGTTCATGCCGTTCGAGCAGGAGGATGCCGGAACGTCGCGGCTCTACGGCGGCTCCGGGCTTGGGCTCTCGATCACCAAGAATTTTGTCGAGCTGATGCGCGGCGCTATAACGGTCGAGAGCGAAGAGGGCAAGGGCTCAAAGTTCATCGTCGACATGCCGTTTGGACTCAGCTCCAAAAAGGCCGAGGTCTCTCCCCAGATAGCGCGGTTCGCAGACGCGCGAGTGCTGATCGTGGACGACGACAAGGATTACTGCGAATACGTGACTATGCTGCTGGACAACTATAAGGTAAAGAGCGAATACGTACTCGGCGGCCAGGAGGCGGTCAGAAAAGTAGAGGAAACATATCAGGCCGGGGAGAGGTACGACCTCTTCATAGTCGACCTGATGATGCCGGATATGAACGGGCTTGAGACCATAAACGCGATACGAGGGTCCATCCCCGAATATACGCCCGTTATAATCGCCACGGCCTATGATTACAGCGACATAGAAGATGAAGCCAGAGGCGCGGGCGTTACGGCGTTTGTATCCAAGCCGCTGTTCCAGTCCACCATCTTCAACATCCTCATGGACATGTACGGAAGATGCGACGGCGTTGAAATGAACGAAGAAGAAATTGGCTATGATTTCAGTGGGAAGCATGTCCTGCTCGCTGAGGACAACGAGCTGAACATGGTGATCGCGTCCGAGATATTAAACGGAAAAGGATTTATCATAGACAAGGCGTATAATGGACGTGAAGCGTTCGATATGTTCATGGCGTCGCGGCCCGGGTACTACGACGTCATCCTGATGGATATACAGATGCCCGTGATGGACGGCTATGAGGCGACGAAGCTGATACGTTCGTCGCGGCATGAAGACGCGCGGAGCGTGCCGATAATCGCGATGACCGCGAACGCATTTGCCGAAGACGTATCAAGGTCGCTCGCCGCCGGGATGGATAATCACATAGCGAAGCCGATAGACGTGAACGCGCTGTTCTCCCTGCTGGGACATTATCTCTGCCGGGATAAAGATTTTGAATAAAACAATATCAAGCGGGAGGAATTTTTATGGAACTCGAAGATCTTAAACAGAACGGAATAGATATAGAGGACGGGCTGAAGCGTTTTATGGGGAACAGGCAGCTCTATAAGAGATGCCTCGCCGGATTTCTCACCGATGAAAATTACGTGGAATTTGTAAAGTCCGCGTCCGCCGGAGACTGGGCGAAGGCCTTTGAACACGCCCACGCGCTGAAGGGCCTCTCCGGGAACCTCAGCATGAAGGAGCTCTACTCCACATTCTGCGAGCTGTCCGAGAAACTGAGGCCGAAGACCGCCGTCGAGATAAAAGACCTCGCGGAAAAGGCCGAGACCGACTACAAAGCTATCGTAGAGGCGATCAAATCGCTTGACTGATCCGCCGCGCCCCGTCGCGGCAAAACGAAAAGATCGCCTGCGCGCGCATTTACAAGGAAGGGATGGTGAGGTGTAATGGGAGCTTCTCTTATTCCAAACTTCGGCAACAGAAGAAAGATATATCTCATAGCCCTTACGCTGTGCGCGTTTCTCTCCGCTGTGCTGCTGGTCTACACCTCGCTCCACAGGAAGGCTCTGATAAACGAGACGTCAGTGGTCCTCTCGGAGGTGGCCGATAACTCGGCGAAGAACGTCGGGCACCATCTGAGAGAGCTGCTTGGCATACTGAAGGTCGAGGCCGACTTTATAAGCGAGCGCGGCGACATACGATCCCCCGCGGTTATGGACATCCTCAAAAAACAGGTAGAAGGGGGCCACTTTTCCAACGTGTGGGTCACCGGGTCCGACGGGATATCGCGATCCGTAAGCGGGCAGGAACTCGACGTCTCCAACGGCCAGTATATACGCAGGGCTATGCGCGGCGAAGCTAACATTTCGCCGATGCTCTCACGTTCGTTGAGCAACAATCACTGCATACTTTTCTCTGTCCCGATATTCCGGGGCGGCAAGGTCGTCGGCGTCCTGACGGCGAGCGTCTACAGGGATAAAATTTACGACCTGTTTAAGACCATGGTCTATGGAGGACGCGGCTCCACGTTTGCCGTTGAAAAAAACGGGACCATCATCGCGCAGCCTAACGACGAAAACTTTGATATAAACAAATTTGAAAAGATCATCTCCGGCGACGCCGAGCCCAGCGCCAATGTGATTCGTATGCTCAGAGAAAAAGAGCTTTTGTCCGCGATGCGGAGGGGCGAAAACACCACGCTCCGGCTGCTTCTCGGCCGCGACATACAGTATGTCAACGTGACGCCGATAGGGCTGAACGACTGGTACCTGCTTACCGTGGTACCGGAGTCGGCCGTTATGGAGAGGTTCTCAGACCTCACAACGCTTACGATCTTTATCATCATCGCGCTCTCGCTGCTCTTCATCATCTCAGTCTACCTTGTCGTCCGCTTCTTCCGCGAGAACACGGAGACCATCCGCGAAGACCTTGAGACGCTGTCCACGCTCGAAGAAAGATATGAGACAGCTATGAGGAACGCGGCGGAATATGTCTTTGAATGGAATAAAGAGGACAACATGATCTACGTCACGCCGTCCTATATCGAGCGCTTCGGCAAAGTCGATATCCCAATCGACAACGTTGGCAGGGCCGCCGAGAACTTCTTAAAAATATATCCCGAAGACACGGAGCGCTACCATCAATTCGTCCTAGACGTGCTGTCCGGCCGCAGACTCAGGAACGAGACAGAGATTCGTCTCAAAACGCTCAATGGCGAATACGTATGGTGCAGGATACAGACAGCGAGCGTCATCGACGCGGACGGGAGAACTATCCGTGTGCTCGGCAGCGTGAGAGACATCGACATGATAGTCAAGGAGCGCATGTCGCTGAAGCGCAAGGCGGAGCTTGACGGGCTCACCGGGATTTACGACAAAGACACGACGGAGAGCGAGATAGTAGAATATTTCACCGGACAGGGGAAATCCGGGAGGCACGTCCTCTTTATCGCTGACGTTGATAACTTCAAAGGCATAAACGACACATACGGACACTACCTAGGAGACGCTGTGCTGGGCGATATCGCGGTCGGCATGCGCCGAGTGTTCAGGGAGTCTGACATTATTGGGCGCATTGGCGGGGACGAGTTTATGGTACTGATGAAGAACGTGAACAACGACGGCTTGATACATAAAAAAGCGCTCGAATTTAGGGACGTGTTCATCCGCTGCGCGGTCGGCAAAACGGATTCAGCCGACTTCAAAGTATCCGGCAGCATTGGTATAGCCATATACCCAGAGCATGGAAGGACATTTGACGAACTTTACAAGAAGGCCGACCACGCGCTCTATGCGGCGAAGACCGCCGGCAAAAACGCATATGTTATCTATGATGAGGCAAAGGACGCCACCGGCTCAAACGATGGCGTCGTGGCGGTGGGACAGCCGGAGAACATCCCGACGGGGCAAAAATCATTTGAGGGCAACATCGAAAAATACCTCTTCCACATACTCAACACGTCAAGAGACACCATGGAGGGCATACGCATCTGCTTTGGGATGATCTGCAACCAGCTCGGAGTGACGCGAGGTCAGGTATTCCTCTTTGAGGACGACGATACAATCGACTGTGTGCTCGAATGGCTGGCCGAGGACGCGCTCTCCACGCAGGAGGGCTTCCGCCATTTCAAGCTCCCGGAACGGCACCCCCTGCTCACGCGCTTCGACGACAGCGACATATTCTTTGTCAACTCGCCGGACAGCGTAGAGGACAAAGAATACTCGGACACGCTGCGCGCCCACGGAATAATTGGGATGCTGCAGAGCTGCTTTAGAGAAAAAGGCAAGCTGCGCGGCTTCCTCAGCTTCGACGAATGCCTCATGGAGAGAAGAGAGCCCTCGCCGCGCGAACTTGAGATCGTTGCCACCGTCTCCGAGATCATAGGGACATATCTGCTCAAAGACATAGCTATCTCCAGCCTAGCCCGCGTGAAAAACCTTCAGGACATCATACTCGACAACGTCAGCGAACCCATATACATCATAGACTGGAGCACGCATAAGATCGAATACATGAACTCGCACATGAAAGAATTCTTCCCCAAATCGGAAAGGGGAATGAAATGCTACGAGACGCTCACGGGCCAAACAAAGGAGTGCGAGAATTGCCCGATACCGATAATGGACGACAAAGGCCTGACGAATTACGAAGATGAGATATTTGTCCAGGCCCTCAAGATAAAGACACGGCGCAAAGTTCTCCGCGTCCGCCTCGACGACGGCTCAGAGCGCGGCATCTTCTGCTTCACGCGCATAGGCGACGACTCTAAACAGGAAAAGCACAACAGAGAAAGCTTATTCAAATTCGGCATCTAGGAAAAACACTTCTCAGCAAACAATAATGTCGTGCCTTCAGAACAGAGAAGGCACGATTTTTTATTTTCAACATATTATTGACAGAAAATTATTATCTGTTATCATTATTTTGGATACAGGATACAGGATACTAATAAAACATAATCATCACATTGCATAAGGAGCCGTAAGGAACGATGATTGACACGCACATGCATATATTTGACGCTTCTGCTGTAAAAAAAGATTCTACAATGCGTTATGCCCCAACAGAAAGCGCCTTTGAAAAAGGATATCGTCTTTGCTGTGAACCAAATGGTATAAGCGGATGTATTTATGTGCAGCCGAGCTTCCTAAAATGCGACAATAGTTATCTGCTTAACTCGATGAAGGCAGACTGCAAAGAAAAAAAGTTTAAAACATATGGCGTTGCAGTACTTGAGCCGTCAACAACCGAGTCAGATATAACGTCGTTAATTGACGCAGGTATCCTTGGCGTTCGTCTGAACCTTATCCGTAAAAGCGATGGGGATATTGAAGAACTATTGGAAAGAAATATAGCTTTGATGAAAAGGGTTGGAAAGCACAGCATGCACCTTGAGCTGCATATAGAATCGCCAAGGTTGATGCGCATCTTGGATAAAGTTGCTTCATACGTGGACAAAATTGTAATCGACCACTTTGCGCTTCCGGCAGAAGGGCAAAGTGGAAGAATAACTAGAGAACCGGAAATTTACGGCGAACTCAAAAAATATGCCGACCTTGACAAGATATGGATAAAAACATCCGGGGCCTATAGGGTGGTTCCGAATATTAGTTTCAACGAGGCTGTTAAAGATTGCACGATTTTGGCAAAAGTTCTTGCGGATTTCATGCCACAAAATCACATTCTCTGGGGGAGCGACTGGCCTTATACGATGAACAGCCAAAAGGTT
>JAUNSQ010000134.1:0-3362 GCA_030539135.1 Synergistaceae bacterium
GAGGTTTTCCATGACGGTCAGATCCGGGTAGAGGCTGAACTTCTGCGACATGTAGCCGACGTCGTTCTTTAGCTTCTGGCCCTCGTTCGCGAGGTTCTTGCCGAGCACTAGCCCTACGCCGGACGTTGGAGCCAGAAGGCCGCAGAGCATCCTTATCGTGGTCGATTTGCCGGAGCCGTTCGGCCCTAGGAACCCGTAGACCGAACCTGCCTCTATCTGCATCGATATATGGTCGACGGCGGTGAAGTCGCCGAACTGCTTCGTGAGCTCCCTTGTCTCTACGACTATCTCGCTCATTTACTCGCCTCTTTGCCGGCGAACGCCACGAATAGGTCCTCAAGCCCCGGCTTTACGTCTTCAAGCTCCGGTATCTCAATATTTTTTGCTCTCGCGGCGTCGCGTATCGTGGCCTTTCCAGCCTCGGCGTCGTCGACCACGATGTGGTAGCAAGTGCCGAAGAGGTTGGCGTCGTAGACGTGTTCGCATTCCAATATCCATTTTTTAGCACGGCGGTCGTCGAGGTCGAGCATGAGTATCTTCTTCCCATAACGGCCAAGCAGCTCGTCCGTCGTCCCTACGTCGAGGACACGTCCGCCGCTGATGAACATCTTGCGCGTGCAGAGCTCCGCCTCGTCCATATACGGGGTGGAAACGACGATCGTGAGCCCCTCGCGGTTCAGCTCGTAGAGCATCGCCCAGAACTCGCGGCGAGCCACTGGATCGACGCCAGTAGTCGGTTCGTCGAGGAAAAGTATCTCAGGCGTGTGCAGCAGACCGGCCGCAAGCGCGAGCTTCTGCTTCATGCCGCCGGAAAGTTTCCCGACGAAGCGTTCACGGAAAGGCCACAGTCCAGTGCGTTTCAGCACTGACTCCGCCCGTTTCATCACGACGTCCTCTGGCGTCCCGTAAAGCGAGCCGAATAGTTTAATGTTCTCCTCCACGCTCATATCGGTGTAGAGGCTGAATATCTGAGAGACATATCCGGCGTGGATGCGAGTGTCGCGCCTCGCGGCGCTTCCAAGCAACCTGCACTCGCCTTCGTCCTGCTGGACGATGCCCATCGCTATGCGTATGAGCGTGGTCTTGCCGGCTCCGTCGGGGCCGATGAAGCCAAATATCTCGCCCTTGCGTATCTCAAGCGAAACATCATCAAGAGCCTTGATATCGCCAAAACTCTTGCTTATATTTTTATAACTGAGAGAAATATCGTAATCGGTCAAAGCTATTTGATGACGACATCCGCGGGCATACCGGGCTTCAGCACGCCGTCGGGGTTCTCGACCGTGACCTTGATCCAGAAGACCATATTTGCGCGTTCGTTCTGGGTCAGCGAAAGACGCGGGTTATACTCGGCCTGCTGGTTGACCTCTGTGACCTTGGCTTTGAAAGCGCGCTTCGGATATGCGTCTACTTTCACAGTCGCCTCGCCGCCGAGCTTCACGAGCCCAAGCTGCGTAGAAGGGATGTACAGCTTTATCCAGCAGTCGTTCATCTTGCCAAGCGTCGCGATTGGGGCTCCGGCGCTGACGACGTCGCCTATCTCGTAATTCTTCGTGAGCACCGTGCCAGTAACGGGCGAGCGGAATTCCTTATATCCGACCTTGAGCTGCGCGGCCGCAAGCGCGGCCTCGGCGCGTTTGACGTTGGCTTTCGCCATCTCTATCTGCTCGACCCTCGCGCCGTTTTTCAGAAGCGCAACTGTCTCCTGCGATATCCTCATGGCGTTTCTCTTCGCCTCCGCGTTCTCGCGGTACAACTCGGCCTCGCGAACGGAGACGGCTCCGTCCTTCGCAAGGTCGTTGAAGCGTTTGCTGTCGTGCGCGGCCTGTTCGTACTGGGCGCGGCGCAGGGCGAGCTCCGCCTCGGCCTTCGAGCGGTCTTCCCGCCTCGCTCCGTTCTGCAGTTCGCGCAGCTGTTCACGCGCGGCAGACAGAGCGGCTGAGGCCATATCCGCCTCGTGGTCGGCCCCGTCCATTGAAAGGCGCGCCACAAGGTCGCCCTCTTTGATAACGTCGGATTCCTCGATAGGCAGTTCGATGAGTCGGCCGCTGACCAGCGGCGCAAGCTGTATCTCCGTGACTTCTACGGTCCCCGAGGCTTTCACGCGCGTATCTTTCGCCCGCGTGAACTTGTAGCCGTAATATCCGGCGCACGCCAGCGCGATTATTAACAGCAGGATAACGACTTTCTTGTTCTTAAATATGTTCGAAAGTTTCATTCAAGGTCCTCCCCTGAGGAATTTGTCCAGAATTTATCATCGACTATTGAGCTAGTCAACAAATTAGCGTGACCATCGATAAGTATTTATGCCGATTAGTCGCGTTATACATTCTGGTTTTGCCGATATAGCATGTTTCAGCGGCCCTTAGCCGCTTTATTTTGTATGTCCCTGATATATGAGTATATAGTGAACTTCGTGTTGCACATCTCTTTGGCGAGGATGTCCACTGCGCCCTTGAGGAGGAAGAAGCCTCTGTCGTGCAGCTCCAGTACGATGTCCTGCTTCTCGGCCTTCGAGAGGCTGCTAAGAGGCTTGCCTACGCGGCGCTTGACCTTCTTAAGAGAATCGCCGAACGCGCCTTCAAGGTCCTGCGCGAACCACTCGCGCACAGGCGGCGGCAGGGTCGATTTATCCAAATCCGCGACGGGATCTGAGCGTTCCTGATATTGTTCCACGTCTTCCATATCAAGGTGGAGCAGGCCTTCTATCAGCTCCTGAGCGGCCATGGCCTTGCTGATGTCATAATTGACGCACAAAAACCCAATTACCTTTCCGGCCTCGTCGCGGATAAATATCGCGCTGCACTTTATGAGCTCGCCCCTGTTGTTTCTCGCGAGGTAGTTGAAGATGCCCTCTTTGTCCTTGTACTCGTCGGACTGCAGCATGTAGAGCCCGAAGTCCGTCATTGGGCCGCCGACAGCGCGCCCTGTGACGTGCCCGTTCTCGCACATGATGAGAGAGTTCTCCGGTATCGAGACGTCGTGGAGATTTACCTCGTAGTCGCCGCCAAGTATCTTAGCTAGGCCGCGCACCACGGGAAAGAACATTTTAAGTTGGGGGTTGAAATCTTGATGCTTCGACATTTCCTCGCCTCCAATAAAAACAATAAAGACATTTTACAATAAATAACAAAAAAAGGGGAAGATAAAGCGGTCTATAGCCAGCAATCGACAGACGGCTCACAAATATGCGAAGCGGGCGCCCGATATGGACGCCCGCCCGTGATGGATGCTAATTAAACTACGCTTGGCTCGACAATTCTCTCGCCGCGCTCGAAACGATGGTAGTCCATTATAGTAGGATCGAACGGCGGTTTGTCTCCGTTGAGCAGAGCCGCCATTATCTCGCCGGCGACAGGCGC
>JAUNSQ010000134.1:3372-4035 GCA_030539135.1 Synergistaceae bacterium
GAGAACCCTGTGGAATGCCAGAAGCCCTTGACGTCGGTCTCGCCGATTATAGGCGCGGCGTCGGGAGTCATGTCGTAATGACCGGCCCACTGACGCACGACGCGGATGTTCTTCACACGCGGCAGCATCTTGAGCACAGTCTTCGCTATGCTCGCGATGGAATGCACCGTCGACGTATAGCCGAGAAGCGGCTCATGCGACGGGCTTTCGCCGGCGATTATCGAACCGTGCGGACGCTGCTGGATGTAATAGTTTCCGCTGAAGCTCATGAGCATCGGCGGGCAGACGCCCGGCTCGACAGGTTCAGTGATGATTATCTCATGGCGTTCGGCCCAGTTCGGGAGGATTATGCCAGCCATGCGGGCGATGTCCTGCGCCCATGAGCCGGCGCAGTTGATGACGCTCTCGCATGAGATCGTGCCGTGGTCTGTCTCAACGGCTTTGATCTTTCCGCCTTCGACCTTCAGCCCCGTGACTTCTGTGAATTTGCAGAAGGTGACGCCGAGGCGCTTCGCCGCCTCTTGGAACGCGAATGTCGTGAGGAACGGGTCGGCGTGCCCGTCGCGCTGGTAGAACGTGAACCCGATCGCGTCGTCGACCGCCACTCCCGGGCATATCTCCTGGGCGCGCTTCTGGTCTGTGAATATCTCCGTGTTTATTCCG
>JAUNSQ010000135.1 GCA_030539135.1 Synergistaceae bacterium
CAAGCACGGCAATGCGCAAAGATTTTTCCCCCTGTCTCGTACCGCATAGCGGTCTGAATATCTTTATATTTTTACCACAAAACAGCGATATACGCTATATAAACGTCGAAATTGCGTAAATCGTCAAGTTCGTACATTTTTCCACACAAATCTCTGTTTAAGAGTAAAATAAATATGTATGTGCAGTAATAAATTTTCCACTAAGCGTGAGAGGGGTTTTTTGTTATGAAAGTCACCGAGGAAATCAGAGGATTCAAGGCTGCTAATATCAGCAGCGACGGCATCGCAGAGCTCAAAGAGGCCGCGCGTAAAGCGCGGATATGGTCCATCCTTGCCACTTCCGTCGCGAAGAGCGGGCATCCCGCAGGTGCGCTTTCATCAACGGATATATATATGACGCTTCTCGGAGCTGCCAACGTGACGCCCCAGACAGCCAACAACATCGACAGGGATCGTATCGTCGTGAGCCACGGACATACGTCAGCCGGTTTCTATTCCGCCCTCGCGGCCTATGGATTTTTCAAACCCGAGGATATGTATTCGAACTTCCGTCGCACGGGCAGCCCGTTTCATGGGCATGTCGAGCGCGTGGTCCCAGGCGTTGACTGGGGCACAGGCAACCTTGGACAGGGGCTTGCCGCCGGAGTTGGATTTGCGCTTGCGGCCCGCGCTCGCGGCTCAAAGGCGCGCACATGGGTCGTTATGGGCGACGGCGAACAGGTCAAGGGACAGGTGGCTGAGGCCCGCAGAATAGCTGTCAAGGAAGAACTTACGAACCTTGTCGCTGTTGTGGACTGGAACGATATACAGATCAGCGGACATATAAACGAAGTTATGCCGTGCAACCTTCCCGAGCTTTGGAAGGCTGATGGCTGGCAGGTAATAGAATGCGACGGACACTCATTCGCGAAGATATACGGAGCTATGAAAGCCGCCGCGGAATACAACGGCTGCGCCGTAGTCCTCTGCCGCACGGTCATGGGCAAGGGCGTCTCCTTCATGCAGAACATACCAAAATATCACGGCAAACCAGTGTCCGGCGACGAACTCGCGGCTGCGCTGAACGAACTCGGCGGGACAATGGAGATGTTCGAGAAAGCCGTCGAAGCGCGTAGGGGCGCGATGCCGAAAGGCCGCGAAGAAGCGGAGGAGACAGTTGTTCTTGACCTTGGAACTCCGCGCACATATACGAAGGACGACAAGAAGGACAACCGCGGCGCGTTCGGCACTGCTCTCGCCGAAGTCGGGGCGCTGAACTATAAGAAGGCCGACAGAACGCCGATACTGGTCTTTGACTGCGACCTCGCAGGTTCAGTCAAGGTCGACGGTTTTGAGAAGGCGTGTCCAGATAATTTCGTTGAGATAGGGATACAGGAACACTCCGCGGCCACGGCTGCGGGAGCCGCTTCAACTGCCGGAGTCGTCACCGTCTGGGCAGACTTCGGGGTCTTCGGCGCTGATGAGGTCTATAACCAGCAGAGGCTCAACGATATCAACCATACAAATACTAAGACGGTCCTTACGCATGTCGGGCTCGACGTCGGCGAGGACGGAATGACGCACCAGTGCATAGACTATGTCTCGCTATTCCGCAACATGTTCGGCTGGAAGGTCGTCGTGCCTGCGGATCCTAACCAGACCGACAGGGCAACACGCTGGATGCTGGCTGAGGTCGGCAATGTATGTCTAGCGATGGGGCGCGGGACTCTGCCTGTCGTACTCAAAGAAGACGGTACTCCGTTCTACGGCGACGGCTACAAGTTCGAATACGGAGCGATAGACACTCTGCGCGACGGTAAAGACGCGGTCATCATCTCGATGGGGCATTTCGCGGGACGCGCCATAGTTGCCAGAGACCTCCTAGCAGAGCAGGGAGTCAGCGCAAAGGTGCTCCACTGCGCGACGCCGCTTGGCATGGATGATAAGGAACTTATAAAACTCATCGGGGATCTCCCGGTCGTCACCTGCGAAGACCATAACGCCGACACAGGCATAGGTTCCATCGTCGCTATGGAGCTTGCACGCGCCGGAAAGGCCGTCAAGATCGTCAACATGGGCGTCACACACTACGGGCTATCCGGCCCGAATGAAGAAGTCCTCGCCGAGATGGGGCTTACGCCGCAGGATATCGCCGATGTCGTCAAAGGACTCCTGAAATAGATGCTGAAAGAAGGAGACCTAGTTTCCGTCTGGAACCCTAAAAAGGGCGACACATTCATCGTTAAGATAAAGCCGGGACAATCGCTTGGCACGCATTTCGGACAGATACGCCACTCCGAGCTGATGGAGCATGACTACGGAGAGGGAGTCTATACGCCGAAGGGCGATATATACTACCTGCTGCGCCCGACGCTTGCCGGTTTCACCCGCCGCCTCAAAAGGAACACACAGATAATCTTCCCGAAGGACGCGGGGTTCATCCTCCAGCACCTCAACATCTGTCCGGGCAGTACCGTCGTAGAATGCGGCACAGGCTCCGGAAGCCTCTGCTGCACGTTCGCTCACTTTGTGGGAGACGAGGGAAAGGTCTGTACCTACGACCGTCGCGAGGATTTCTCTGAGCTGGCACGCAAGAACGCGGAGAAGTGGGGAGTAGACCACCGTATCGAATTCAACGTCCGTGAACTCTCTGAAGGTTTCAAAGAACGTAACGCGGACGCAGTGTTCCTAGACGTGCCTACGCCGTGGGAGTATATAGACAAGGCTTACGAGGCCTTAGCGCCAGGCAACCATCTCGGCGTGCTCGTGCCGACCGCGAACCAGATATCCGCGACGCTGGAAGCTCTGAATGAATTTAACTTTGTGGACGTGAACGTCCTTGAGATAATGCTGAGATATTACAAGACCGACCCGAAGCGAATCAGGCCTGAGGACACGATGATAGGGCATACTGGGTACCTCATCTTCGCAGTAAAGACGCTTCCGCTTCCGGAGAAACCTGAGCTGCCGGAAGCAGAGACCGCGAAGGCGGATGACGTAAAAGACGGCCAGGCTGAAATATCCGAGCCCAATGATACCGAAGGAGAACAGCAGACTATTTGAAAGAGAAAAAACTTCTCCTGCATATATGTTGTGCGCCGGACGCCACCGTTCCATGGCCCGAATTGATCAGCGAGGGTTTTGAGACGGTGGGGTTTTTCTATGGCGGCAACATCCACCCGGCGGATGAATACGAGAAAAGGGCGGACGCAGTTAGAACTCTGAGCCGCGAGGTGGGTATGCCAGCCGTGCTGCCTAAGTACGAACCTGATAAATGGCTTGAGGCGACCTACGCTTATAAGGATGAACCTGAACGCGGCAGGCGCTGTGAGTTATGTTTCGCGCTGCAGCTTGAAGACGCGGCCGAATATGCGGCAAATCACGGATTTACGCATCTTTCGACAACGCTTACCATAAGCCCGCATAAGGACCCCGTCCTCATAAACTCTATCGGCGAGGGTGCAGCTAAAAAACAAGGACTCGTCTGGGTAGAAAAAATATGGCGCAGGAACGACGGTTTTAAGCGCTCTGTCGACGAGAGCAGGAGGCTGGGGCTGTACAGGCAGAACTACTGCGGATGCGTCTATTCAATCCGCAACGAGCAAGGTGATAATGATGAACGAAAATAACCTTCCGTCGGGCAAACTTGCCCCGGAAGCGCTGAAACGCAGCGTACTGAACTATATCGGAGCCCAAAGGCCCGAGCTTCTCGTCGGTCCGTCGGTCGGCGAAGACGCCGCCGTCGTTAAATGGCCGGAGGGGAAATTCCTCATATTCTCATCTGACCCGATAGTCGGAGCCGACAAAGGCGCCGGGCGTCTGCTTGTGCGTATAAATTCAAACGACATCGCGTCGAAGGGCGGGGACCCCGCGTATCTCGCCGTCACGCTGATACTGCCGCCGTCCATGGGCGAAGAGGGCGCGGCCCGCATAATGAGCGAAGTACATGAAGAATGTCTCGCGCAGGGGATAGCCGTAGCTGGAGGTCACACGGAGTTCAAC
>JAUNSQ010000016.1:0-5778 GCA_030539135.1 Synergistaceae bacterium
CTTGGCTGCTTCCTGCAGGCGGTCATCGTCTACTCTGGACTTGTAACTCTCTTTACCAGAAGATCTCCAATGTGGTTCTTCGGAGGAGTCAAAGAAGCAATGCTCGCCGCGTTCGTTACGCGTTCAAGCTCCGCGACACTCCCTATATCAATGAAAAATGTTCAGGAAAATCTCGGCGTTTCCGAGAAAGTATCTTCTTTCGTCCTCCCGCTGGGAGCCACGATCAACATGGACGGCACTGCGCTCTATCAGGGTGTTTGCGCGCTCTTTGTCGCTCAGGCATTTGGCGTTCCACTTTCCTTCGGAGCGCAGGTAGGGATACTGCTCACCGCAACGCTGGCTTCCATCGGCACAGCTGGCGTTCCTGGCGCGGGACTTATCATGCTTTCGATGGTCCTTACATCTGCAGGACTCCCGATTGAAGGCATTGGACTCGTTGCAGGGATCGACGCCGTGCTTGACATGGCCCGTACATGCGTCAACGTCACAGGCGATATGTGCTGCTCAACGGTAGTAGCTAAAACTGAGGGAGAAAACATCTAACCTATTCTATCGTTTGTCAACATTCAGAACAGCCCTGCCGTTTGGCAGGGCTTAATTTTTATCTGTGCCACAATGATACTTTTAAGAATACAAAAAAGAACTTCCCCACTTTGAGGAAGTCCTTGATATTTCTGGCGCGCCGGACAAGATTTGAACTCGTAACCTTTAGATCCGTAGTCTAACGCTCTATCCAGTTGAGCTACCGGCGCATGTACAGTTATATGGCGGTGAGGCAGGGATTTGAACCCTGGAGGGAGGTTTGTGCCCCCCTACCCGCTTAGCAGGCGAGCGCCTTCAGCCTAGCTCGGCCACCTCACCTCACCAACAGGAGCTATTTTATTCTGCATCCACTGCTTTGTCAATACAAAATCAGACGCAGGGGCAATTTTACCGCATATATATGCGATACAATAACTGTTATTTTTTATCCGCCGACGTCGCGGGAGTTGTCGCCTTTGGAGTTTCAAACAAGGCTTCGTCCAATATTTTGACCTTCGCCCTATCCCTCATATCCTTGAAAAATTTATTCTGAGCCGACTGCATCATCTGCGATTTTATCGCATTTACAACATCGCCGCTGACCTCATCGAACGTCATAACTCTCGCTGGTGTTTTGCCGTGATTGATAGCAACATAAGTAACGCCTTTGCCGATAGAAAGCAGCGATGCTTTGTTAGGCTGGAGCTCCTGTATACCCTTAAGCGTAGGATTTTGTTTGATCATGGCGTCCGTAAGGACTATCGGCGACGCAAGCGGCGTTGAATTTTCGATGTCGGCTTTGTGTTCGTCCATTATCTTATCCCAGTTAGCCCCGTCAGATATTGCTTTCTGCGCAAGTTTGGCGGCTTCGATGTTCTTGAACGCGGCAATATTCACGCTGTAGCCTGCCGGCCTCTTGTAAAGTATATCCTTCGCCGTCTGATAGAATATACGAGCTTGGTTATCTGAGACCTTGATCTCATTTGCGATAGATTCCATCAACTTCTGCTGCGACAGCTGCTCCGCGATCTCGGCCTTTACCTGCTTCTCTGTCACGCCATTGCGTTCCAGGTGGAGTTTGAATTCTTCGCGCGTTGGGAAGCTGTCCATGATTTTTGAGTACTGCGCGTTGATATCGTCATCGCTGACTTTTATATTTCTATTTTTTATCTCTCTTGCGATTTCTTCCTGAACTATCATGCTGTCTAGGACGGCTTTTCTGATTTGCGGCATGTCCCCAGATGTTATATCCTTCTGGCTGACGCGTTCGGCCATACTGGCAATGCCCTTTTCGATATCAGAACGCATAATGTCTTTTCCGTCAACTTCTGCTACAGCATAATCTGTATTCTCCGAACCGCGGCCGCTCGATTTTGAATACATTCCATAACCGGCGAAGCAGGATACGACAAACAAGACTATGACCGTTATCATTATTCCTTTTACATGTTCTCTCATATACCTTAACAAGGAAAATCATCCTCCTCAATAATAAAAACCACTGTTACCGATGCAACCGCATAATAATACGATAGAGCACCCAACATGTCAAAGCAGCGCTTCAAAATCTTTTAGAATAGCGCCGCGATTGTCCGATATATATTCGGCAGAGACTTCTTTAATATTTTTTATGTCTTTCCTAAGCTGCGCTGCCAGTTCTCTCTCGCTTGAAAACTTTATTTCGCCGCGATTTCTTGCAATTAGAAAAACGACAAGGGCTTTTTCATAAAGGTTCCCCTTATAACCTATCACGTGAGCCTCGCATCTAAGCGGTCTCGCTCCTTCAAACGTGGGATTATGCCCAATGTTGAGCGCGGTGGGCAGCCATCCTCCATCAATATAGACCAACGCGGAATAGCTTCCAATCGCGGGGTAAAGTTTTCCTTGCTCGGTCGAAATATTTGCCGTGGGGTACTGCATCAGACGGCCTCGCGCGTCTCCATGCGTTACCTTGCCAGAGATAAAATATGGATGACCAAGCATCTCGCCAGCTGCTGGGACATGCCCCTCGTCTACAAGGTCTCGTATCGCGCTGCTGTTGACCGTCGTTCCGTTCATCCTATACGACGGCAGCGCGTCAAATGTCCAGTCGCGCTCTCTGCAAAGTTTGAACAAAAAGTCCGTATCGCCCGACCTATTTTTGCCAAACCTAAAGTTTTCTCCAACGACAAGTCCCTCAATATCGAATTTGCTGTCAATAAAGTCAACAAATTCGTTTGGCGTCATGTTCGCTAATTTTCTGTCAAATGGGATCCTGCACAGCGTAGGGATACCAAAATAATCCGCCAGTATGTCACGTTCACGCTCCAGAAATAATGACTTGAAACTGTCCCTGTTGAAAAGCTCCTGAGGATGCCCCAGAAAGGTCATTACGCCCCACGAGGTGTTGTTCTCTTCAGCCCTTGCCTCGGCAACGGAGAATAATTGTCTGTGCCCTACATGAAAACCGTCGAACGCACCCAGAGCGTATATCATTTTGAGACGCCCTCGCTTGCAATCACATTGACTTTTGGAGCTGCCATAAATGTCTCAGCTTTACGCGTGAGCGCGCAGATCGAAAAAATTTTGTCGGATGAAAGGATAACGCAATTATTGCTTGATGAAAATATCGCGAAATTCTCGCGTGGCAGCATGTACAATGGTAAACTCTGTCCATTTTTGAGCAGGTCATAATTTTTTTCCGCAACATTATATGAAGCAGCCGAGGAACAAAGAGACGAGATAGGATATAGGATTTCTTTTATATTACCCGCGTTCATCGCCGCTATCTCGTCAAATTTATGACAGCGTTCATCGGTGAATATCCCTGCGCTCTTCCTGTGAAGTTTTGAAACATGCGCCGCGCTCCCAAGTTTGCGGCCAATGTCGCGCGCGAAGCTCCTTATGTACGTTCCTTTGCGGCAGTCTACCGTAAAGGCGACCCTGCCGTCTTCGCTTATATCACAATTTCTTGTGGTTCTTAAAAAAAACACCGGCTTGGCCTTTATATCGACGGTCGAACCGCCGCGCGAAAGCCTGTGCGCTCTTTTACCGTCGACATGGACAGCCGACACCTGGGGCGGGATCTGCATCTGCCAACCAAAAAATGACGCCGATACCTCGTCTATTACGGCATTAGATAGGCCGCTCCACTCTTTTTCAATTGTAATCTCGCCTGACGCGTCGTCCGTAGACGTCTCACTGCCAAACTGCACCTCGACTTCGTAACGTTTAGGCATGGAAACGATAAAATCACTCAGCCTCGTCGCTTGCCCCAAGAGCAGGACAAGCACACCGGAAGCAGTCGAATCCAACGTTCCGCCGTGACCAACCTTAACGTCTCTGCCGCATATATGCTTTACGATTTCAACACACTGCGTACTGCGGATGCCTAAAGGTTTATTTATCGGAAGTATCCCTGTCATCAACATATTTTTCTAATTCAGCCCTTAATTTTGAGAGCGCGTCGTCAAAGGCGCCAATAATTTTTGCTCCGGCCGCGCACGCATGCCCGCCGCCTCCGAAGAGGCCGGCGATATCTCTTGCGTTGTAAGGAGTTCTTGTCCTTATACTGACCTTATTCGCTGCAGAAGTCTCACAGAGGAAAGCCCCTATCATAACCCCACGTATCCTCATGAGCATGTTCACAAGTCCGTCAACAGAACTGGCGTCGGCGTCCGCGTTATGCATGTCGGCGTTACGCAGCCAAAATAACGCGACCTTACCTTCTCTGAGCAGTTCCGTATTCATAAAAGCCCTTCCCCAAAGCTTTAAGATCGGCATTGTCAAATTCTCGTTGACGAAATCATCCATCTTTGCTTGGTCTGCCCCAGCTGTCAGTAATTTAGAAGCGCAGATATGGCTGTGAGGGGTAGTCGATGTAAACCTGAAATTGCCGTTGTCCGTGGACAGCCCCACATATAACGCGTTTGCCTCGCCCTGTGTAACGCCAAATCCTCCGTTGACAAACAAGTCAGTTACTATCTCCGCTGTCGCCGACGCTTCTGGAATTACCAAATTGACAGTTCCATATTTTTCGTTATCCGCATGATGGTCGATGTTTACTATGGGAGCATTTAAGCCTGACAATCCGTCTACAGACCTCGCCAACGTGCTTGTGTCTACAGATATCACAAGCGTTCCATCAGTATAAGCGTCGCCTACTTTAGGTATTCGCGTATATTTATCGGCATAAGGGAGAAAGTCATATCGCGACGGGAACTGCGACTTCCCACATATCTTGACGTCTTTGCCAAGGCGAAGCGCAAGCGAATAAAGCGCCAGCGCGCAGCCAAGCGTATCCCCGTCTGGGTTCTCGTGGCACAGCAACAGCCACGAAGAACTAGTCCTCATCAACTTAAGTATTTCAGCAAACTGGCTGTCATTTATCACTGTCATTCTTTTTCCTGAACGCTTTCTTTCGTTGAATCCATGGCTGCGATACGATCCAGAAGTTCGTCCATCTCGCGAGCTTTTGCTTCTGAATCATCATAGACAAAGTGTAGTTCAGGAATCGTCCTCAGGTGCATCTCTTTCCCTA
Organism: Synergistaceae bacterium; assembly: GCA_030539135.1. GTDB lineage: Bacteria > Synergistota > Synergistia > Synergistales > Synergistaceae > JAUNSQ01. The sequence goes on from JAUNSQ010000016.1 coordinate 5,042, forward strand.
AGTACGCCCGCAAAGGCGCAGCAGCCATATCTAAAGCCACTTGCACATCATCTTTAGATGAAACGTCTATCAACGTATAAAATACTTTCGCAAAACCTAGGTCTCTCGATACGTTCACCTTTGTTAATATCGCATCCCGCACCTTGTCGTTTTTGATGCGAGTCTGCAGCATATCAGAAATCAGTCGCAGAAATTCCTTATTGATCCTCGGTATACGATAAGTCACCATAGGCAATTACCTCCCATGTGAAATCAATTAACTCAAACTCTCCGTCGTTCTCTTCCCTTTGGCTAAGGTACTTCTCTAAATTTCGCATACGTTCCTCAAGTTCCGCCCTTGCAGAACCACACGCGGCAAAACCAAGCCTAACGCCGCTCATATCTTCGGCCTTCGGCGAGACATCGGCGTATGAGACATTAAATCGGCTTCGCGCCCCGTCGATAAGAGATTTAACGACATGCCTCCGATCTTTGAGAGTGGCCGCGCAGTATAAACTCAAAGCGCATTCGCCCGCTGCGATCCAATGCGGCATTTACTATTCCAGTGTTTTCTTCTCTTTTAGTATCTCGTAAGCCTCGACGACGTCTCCAACGTGGAAATCCTGGAATTTCTCAAAGCTCAGTCCGCATTCGTTGCCTGATTTTATCTCCCTCACGTCGTCTTTAAAATGTTTCAGGCTCGAAAGCTCGCCGCTCCAGAAAACAACGCCGTCACGTATAAGGCGAACCTTAGCGCT
>JAUNSQ010000016.1:5788-17119 GCA_030539135.1 Synergistaceae bacterium
CCTGCGATATTACCAATTTTGGGGACACGGAATATCTCTCTTATCTCAGCCGTCCCAAGCGTATGTTCTCTGAGCTCAGGTTCAAGCATACCTTCCATTGCCGCCTTAACGTCGTCAAGCATATCGTAAATAACTTGATATAGTCTTATCTGAATACCTTCGCTGTCAGCCATTTTCTTTGCGTTCCCATCGGGACGCACATTAAACCCAATTACGACCGCATTCGACGCGGAGGCAAGCATAACGTCTGATTCGGATATCCTGCCAACGCCCTCGTGAACGATGTTTATAGATACTGCTTCCGTGCTCATCTTCATCAGCGAGGAATGGAACGCTTCAAGCGAACCCTGCACGTCAGTCTTCAGAAGCAGGTTCAACTGAGGAACTTCCTCTGTCTGCATCTTCTCGTATAGCTCTTCCAGGGTAAGCCTTCTGGCCTTGTTCTGATCCATCTCTCTGCGCTCAAATTCGTTCTGCGACATAATATCGCGCGCTTCGCGCTCGGAGGAAAGTATGTTGAATTTTTCGCCGGGTTGCGGGACGCTTTCAAATCCAAGTATCTCCACTGGAGTGCTTGGCGGCGCGGAATTTACCATGCGGCCGGAGTCGTCGAGCATCGCGCGGATCTTGCCCCATGCCGTGCTGGTGTGGATGATATTGCCCTTGTGCAGTGTGCCGTTCTGAACGATCACCGTCGCCACCGGACCTTTGCCCTTATCAAGGTTTGCCTCTATTACCGTTCCTTCAGGCTGCGCGGAGGCGTCAGCTTTCAATTCCTGTATTTCAGCAACAAGGAGGACCATCTCAAGCAGCTGATCTACATTTGTGCCTACCTTAGCCGCGACGTCGACCATTATCGTGTCGCCTCCCCATTCTTCTGGGACGAGACCATAATCTGAAAGCTGCTGGCGTACTCTCTCTGGTTTTGCATCTGGCTTGTCTATCTTATTTACCGCGACAACTATGGGCACTCCGGCAGCTTTTGCGTGGTTCAAGGCCTCGATAGTCTGCGGTTTTATTCCATCGTCAGCCGCAACAACAAGGATGGCTATATCCGTGACTTGAGCGCCCCTTGCGCGCATTGCCGTAAACGCTTCATGCCCTGGGGTATCAAGAAACACTATCGTGTTTCCGTTGTAATTTACGCGTGAAGCTCCTATATGCTGCGTTATCCCTCCGGCTTCTTTTTCAGTAACTCTTGTCTTTCTGATATAGTCGAGCAAAGTCGTCTTGCCATGGTCAACGTGCCCCATAACTGTGACGATAGGCGGACGCAGCGCGAGATTCTTCCCAGAATCCGCGGGCTTGGATTTCTTGTCCTGTTTTTTGTTCTTATTTACATTCTTTTCGTGTTTCTCCGCTTTGGGCTGTTCGACCAATGCCGTTGGTTTTTCTTCGATTTTTTTGACCTCAGGCTGTCCGAACACAAAACGCTTTTTGAACCCTTTGCCTAGTATTTCTAGCATATTCTCATCAACCGACGCGCTCGCAGGAGCCATAAGCCCGGCCAGCATCAGATGTTTGACCGCGCTGCCAGCTTTTTCGCCAACAGCGGACGCGACATCCGCGACAGTCGAATTTTTACCGACTATTACCGTCGGATAAACCGCAGCCTTTTTGACTTCGACCTTTTCTTTTTTGGCTGGCTCGTTTCCTTTTATTGCTTTCTCTACCGTTGCCGCTTCTGTATCTTCTATCGAGCTCATATGAGATTTAACTGTTATTCCACATTTGAGAAGTATATCTACCATCTCTGGATTGCTTTTCCCATACATCTTTGCTAGTTCGTAGACTCTTATTTTACTCATCTGCATCACTCCTATCTTGTAATGACAATACCTTGCGTGCAAACCCGTCGTTCGACTGCAGCGCGACTATTTGCGCGGTATTTACTCCAATGCGTCTTCCAAGTTCCGACCTGTCGACGTTATCCAGCGTTATTGTTTTAACGCTGCCACGTCCGACCGCCGCGTTGACATCGCGGAGCACCGAGGAAGAACAGTCGTTTGCCAGAATGACAAGCAAATCGCATTTTTTGCACTCGGCAAATACATGGTCCTGTCCTATGACAAGCCTTCCTGCGCGTCTTGCCATGCCCAGCGTGTTCAGCAAAGGTTCACAGCCGTTCATCGCCCTTTTGCCTCATCTTCCGCGCATATAGATGAAAGGGCGTCGTAGATTTCCATGCCGACCATCGCTTTCAAAGCGCGGGCAAGCGCGTTGCGCTTTCTAGCTTTTTCGATGCACTCGCGGCATGAACATACATAGGCTCCGCGCCCCGAAGCTCTGCCGGTAGGATCGTAGCCAACAGTACCATCTGGCCGCCTTACGACGCGAAGCAGCGCGCGTTTCGGAGATTCCTCTCCGCACCCGACACAAGTCCGAGGTCTTTTCTTTTTTGCTATGACCTTCTCTGGTTCAGCGGCGGACATAAATTACTTCTCTTTATCCTCTATGATATCGGCCAAATCAACGAAGAGGTCTTTCATTGTCGGAAGTTTTTCATCGTCCTTGACCTTGATATCTATCTTCCATCCCGTAAGTCTCGCGGCAAGACGCACATTTTGTCCAGCTTTACCGATAGCTACCGAGAGCTGATCCGAATGCACATAGGCGAGCGCAGAGCGGTCTTGGTCAAGAAGTGGCTCGACTTTAAGTATCTTCGCGGGAGAGAGCGAGTTTCTGATATAAGCAAGAATATCGGAGCTCCATACGATAATGTCGATCCTTTCTCCGTTAAGCTCATTGCTTATCGATTTGATGCGTCCTCCCTGTTTTCCTACGCACGCGCCAAGCGGTTCAACGTTTGTGTCAAGCGTCACGACGGCAATTTTTGCTCTTGTTCCGGCTTCGCGGACTATATTGCGTATCTCAACGATGCCATCCTGTATCTCAGGCACTTCTATCTCTAGCAGTTTGCGGAGAAGGCCGGGATGCGTTCTCGATACGACGATCCTCGGCCCTCTTGTCGTCTGGCGGACGTCGAGCAGATAAAATTTCTTTTTCTCTCCTGGCTGATATTCCTCGCCTATTATGCGTTCTTCACGCGGCATTATCGCCTCGGTCTTTTCATTCAGGCGGACAAGTATCTGGTCTCCTTCGGCCTTGAATATCGTGCCAGTGACAACGTCGCCTATCTTATCGGCAAACTGTTCGTACACTACTTGTCTCTCCGCATCCTTAAGACGCTGGATAATGACCTGCCTTGCCGTCTGAGCTGCGATACGGCCAAAGTTCTCAGGGAAGACTTCCCTGCGTATCACGTCGCCTACGACGACATCGTCATGACCTCTTTTTCTCGCGTCCTCAAGCGTGATTTCGCTGTCAGGGTTCTCAACTTCATCAACAACCATGCGGACTTCGTACAGCGTTACATCTCCGGCGTCAACGTTGACATAGACTTCCATCGTCTGGTTTCCGCCCTTAAATTTCTTGTAAGCGGACACCATAGCCGCTTCGAGGCTTGAAACTATTACTTCTTCCGACAGCCCTTTTTCTTCTTCGATCTGTCTCAACGTTTTTCCAAAATCTTTTCCAAGCTGCATTCGTTCGTCTCCCTTCTAAAATTTATACAAAAATTTTGATATTTATTTTTTCTTCTTTGGAATTTTCTTAAACGCTTTCTTTTCTCCGCGTTCTTCTTTATAGACGAGCTTTCCCCTTTTTACGTCGCTGAAAGCTATGCTGCAGTCGTCGTTAGCAACCCTTAGTACAAACGAGTCGGGGCCGCCGACCGATACGACCGTTCCTTTTTTTGCTTTTCCTCCTGCTAGGAAGACCTCTATCTCTTTGCCTATGTATGCCGCGTAATCGTCAGGCGTGAAGAGAGGACGCTCAAGCCCGGGCGAACTTACAGCCAAATAATATTTCTCTGGCATATCCGACTCGACGTCGTCAAGATATTCCGAGATACTGCGCGAGACTATTTCACAGTCGTTAATATCAACGCCGCCGGGTATATCCAGATATGCGGTCAGCACGTTCATCCCGTTATCCGTCGTAAGCTCCAACCCGATACAATCGTAGCCCAGGTCGTTTATTTGTTCTTTCAAGTCCGCAAAAATTTTGTTAAGCGCCTCGTTCAACATACACACCTCACTAACAAAAGAAGAGTGGGTCCCCCCACTCTTCCAGAAATTTCCTCTGAAGTAGTATTGTAAGTGTAGCATTTAACAAGGCAAAGGTCAAATCGCAAACTTATTGATCCTGCTCCATTCGAACATCGCAAGCCCGGCCGCTACGGATGCGTTCAGCGAGCCTGTCTTGCCAGACATAGGGATAGAACGAAGTTCGTCGCACGATTTGGCGACAAGTTTCCCAATACCCTCGCCCTCCGAACCTATGACAAAAACAGCTCTCTTTGGAATATCGCCCTTAAATAATGTCTCGTCGGCTTCCATCGCGAGGCCTATTATCCAGAACCCAGACTTTTGCAGATATTCGATTGCCTGTGCTATGTTTCCAATTTTGGCAAGCGGGACTCGAAGCGCGGCTCCTGCGCTCGTTTTCACAACTGTGCCGGTCGGGAGGCACCCGCCCCTTTTTGGTATGACAACCGCCGAAGCCCCTGCAACCTCCGCTGTCCTGATTATTGCGCCTAGGTTATGCGGGTCTTGGATGTGGTCGCATAATATTATCATCGCAGCGTCGGGGACAGAAGGCAAAGAAGATACGACATCTTCAATATCCATAAGCTCCATCGGCACGGAATAAGCGACTATCCCCTGATGGTTCTCTTTGTTTGTGACTCTGTCGAGAACCTGATTATCGACATATTGCAACACTACGTTTGCAGAGCGAAGAAGTCCCTGCACTTTTTCCCTGATGTGCGGCTGGATATTCTTTGCCAGCAGCACTTTTGAACATCTCTCAGGATAATCTTCCAGGAGGGAGAATACGGAGTTCCTGCCCCAGCAGATATCGTTGTTTGTCTCATCCTCGTTGTATTTCATTTATTTGCTCCCCTTGTTCATATCTTTTAAAAAATCCGCGAGATATCGGCCCGTAAACCCCTTTGACCCTGCGATCTCCTCGGGCGTTCCTTTACAGACAATATTTCCGCCGCGTCTGCCTCCCTCTGGCCCAAGGTCTATAACATAATCAGCCGACGCTAGAACGTCAAGGTTATGCTCTATGACCAATACCGAATTTCCCTGATCGACGAGCTTATGCAGCAGCTTTAGAAGTTTCTGGACATCAGTATAATACAGCCCAGTTGTCGGCTCATCAAGAAGATAAAGGGTGTTGCCTCTAAATTTCTTTCCAAGCTCTGTCGCCAGTTTTACACGCTGAGCTTCCCCGCCGCTGAGGGTCGGGGCCGGCTGTCCAAGTTTTATATATCCAAGCCCAGCCTCTTGAAGCACTTTAAGCTTGTTTGAGATGCGTGGAAGGTTTTCAAAATGTTTCACAGCTTCGTCGACCGTCAGGTCAAGTATATCGGCGATAGAAAGTTCCTTATGGCGAACTTCCAGAGTCTCCCTGTTATACCGCTGCCCTTTGCAGACGTCGCATTTTACATAGACATCAGGCAGGAAAAGCATCGATACCTTCGTAACGCCGTCGCCGTTGCACGCTTCGCACCTGCCCCCTTTGACGTTGAAGCTGAACCGTCCCGGCTCGTATCCGCGAAGTTTTGACTCGGGGAGTTGAGCGAAAAACTCCCTTATAGGAGAAAAGACTCCAGTATACGTAGCGGGATTAGACCTAGGCGTGCGCCCTATCGGGCTCTGGTCGACCAACACAACGTTTCGCAACGATTCGTATCCTTTTATCGTGCTAAATTTCCCGGCATGTTCTCTATAGTCTTTGTCAAATTTACCGCGCAGCCCCTTATAGAGTATCTCGTATAGGAAAGTGCTCTTCCCCGACCCCGAGACTCCACTCAGCGCGGCAAATACTCCAAGCGGGACATTGACGTCTATGCCTTTCAAGTTGTTTTCAGCGCATCCCGTAACAGTGATTTTTCCCTTTGGCCTGCGCCTGCGCTTGCTTGGATTGAACACTCCGTTCGCCTCGCCTTTGAGGTAGACCGCTGTGGAAGAATTACCTTTGATAATGTCCTCTGAATTTCCATTAGCGACGATCTCGCCCCCGTGTTCCCCCGCCGCTGGACCAAGTTCAAGTATGTGGTCGGCGGCAAGCATTGTGTCTCTGTCATGTTCAACGACCATCACTGTATTGCCGATATCCCTTATCCTGCGCAGCGTGTCGAGCAGTTTGTTGGTATCGCGCGGATGCAGACCGATCGTTGGCTCGTCAAGAACATAGAGCACCCCGGTTAACTGCGAGCCTATCTGCGTCGCGAGGCGTATGCGCTGGCTCTCGCCTCCGCTGAGAGTGTCAGCGCGTCTCGACAGGCTCAAATAACCCGCGCCAACGTCGTTCAAGAACGTCAATCGTTTACGTACCTCGGTGAGCGCAAGTCCAACTATCCGTTGTTCTCTATCTCCAAGTCTGAGGCCGTCAAGGACGCCAATCAAGTCTTCAACCGGCATCTCGGTAAACTGCGAGATGTTGTATCCCCCAAGCGTAACGGCTAGAGCCTCCGGTTTCAGACGAGCGCCATTACAGGTCGCGCACATATCCTCTACCTGATAATTCATCAGCTCTTCTCGGAACGTATCGGACTCCGTCTCGTTGAACCTCTTTTCAAGCCATGGAATCAGGCCAATATAGTGACCGTTGTACTCCCAATCCCCATTTTTGTCGGAAAAGATCATCGGAATTACTTCATCAGAACCATGAAGCAGGACATCCTGTACCCCGGCGGGTAATTTTTTGAACGGCTTCGATATATCCCAACCCTTGTGCAGTCCAGCAAGCTGTTCGGCTTTTTTTATCATATACTTAGCCGATTTCCACGGTATAAACCCTCCTTCGCCGAGAGGAAGGTCGGGGTTGACCGCCAGTTCTTCCGAAAAATGCTGGTGTGAGCCAAGTCCTGAACAGTCGGGACACGCGCCGAACGGGTTGTTGAACGAAAATAGTCTCGGTTCTATTTCTGGAAGGCTGATCTCGCAGACGGGACAAATATATTTTTCGGTCAGCTCGAGTTCTTTCTTTCCCTCTGAGAGAAGCAGCACAAAACCGTTGGATAATTTTATAGCCATTTCGATAGCCTCGGAAAGCCTCGTTTTGTTTTCTGCCTTGACCTTTAATCTATCAATAACGCATTCTATGGTGTGCTTTTTCTTCTTATCAAGCTGGACGTCCTCTTCAAGCCACAGAAGATCTCCGTCCACCCTTGCGCGCAGGTACCCCTGCTGACGCAGTTTGAGGAAGAGGTTGCGATATTCTCCTTTTTTTGCCTTTATTAGAGGGGAAAGTATTTCCAAAGGACACTCGTCATATTCGCGGTATATCCTGTCAACTATCTCGTCTACGCTGTACTTGTGGACCTCACGCCCGCATTTCGGACAATGGGGAGTCCCAGCGCGGCCAAAGAGCAGACGCAGATAATCATATATCTCTGTGACTGTGCCTACTGTAGAACGCGGATTATGCCCCGCACCCTTCTGTTCAATGGATATGGCCGGGGACAGTCCCGTTATATCATCGACGTTCGGTTTGTCGGACATACCCAGAAACTGTCTTGCATAAGATGACAGTGATTCAACATACCGCCGACGCCCTTCGGCATATACCGTGTCAAACGCGAGAGAAGACTTGCCGGAACCTGAAGGTCCGGTAACGACTATCAATTTATTTTTTGGTAGCTCAACGCTTATATTTTTTAAATTGTGCTGCTTTGCGCCTGTGATTTTTATGACCTGTTCCAATTTTCGCTTCACCTTTCAACTCATGTATTCTGTCTCTGAGCTCTGCCGCCCTTTCAAAATCAAGTTTCTCAACGGCGCCCCACATCTCCTGTTCCAGCGAACGCACATCATATTCTCTCTCCTCTTCCTGCAAAGGCGACGCCGCCCTGAGGCCATGGCGCTGTCTTTCACCCTCCTCCGACAATTCAGCAGGCAAAAGATCCTTAACAGCTTTTTTTACTGACTGAGGAATTATGCCATGTGTTTCATTATATGCAATTTGTTTCTCTCTGCGACGGGCAGTCTCTTTCGTAGCGGCGTCGATGCTGTCGGTGATCCTATCCGCGTATAAGATGACGCGGCCCGCTTGGTTGCGCGCCGCGCGTCCTATCATCTGGATAAGCGAACGGTGCGCTCTGAGATATCCCTCTTTATCCGCGTCTAATATCGCTACGAGCGACACCTCTGGAAGGTCAATGCCCTCGCGAAGAAGGTTGACTCCCACAAGCACCGAAAAGACGCCGAGCCTTAAATCCCTCAGCAGATCGGCGCGCTCAAACGTATCAAGTTCAGAATGGATGTAGCGTACCTTGATCCCCAGCTCTGCTATATATTCCGCTAAGTCCTCCGCCGAACGTTTTGTCAGGGTAGATACAAGCACTCTGTCACCAATCTCCACGATTGGCCGTATCTCAGCTATCAGGTCGTCTACCTGTCCTGTAGCCGGATGTATTTCTACTACTGGATCCGGCAGCCCTGTGGGTCTTATCAGCTGTTCAACTATCTGGTCCGAGTGGGCAAACTCATAATCGCCAGGCGTCGCGGATAGGAACAGCGCGTTTCTCAGCAGCGGCTCATACTCGCTCCATTTAAGCGGCCTGTTGTCAAGACAAGACGGAAGCCTAAACCCATGCTCGACAAGAACTTCCTTTCTTGCCCTGTCCCCGTTGTACATACCTCGTACTTGGGGAAGCGTCATGTGGGACTCGTCAATAAAGATGAGTGCATCCTGCGGGAAAAAGTCCATAAGCGTACCGGGTGGATCTCCAGCCTCACGCCCGTCAAGAAACCTGGAATAGTTTTCAATCCCCGAACAGTAACCGACCTCCAGAAGCATCTCAAGGTCGTATTTCGTCCTCATCTTTAATCTTTGCGCTTCAAGGAGTTTGCCGTCTGACTCAAGCTGCGAAGTACGGTTCTCCATCTCTGTCTCTATCTCTTTCGCGGCCTTTTCTATGGCGCCTGATGTCGTAACGTAGTGTTGAGCCGGAAATATCCCAACGTGGTCTTTGGATAGGATACTGCTTCCTGAAACTGGGTCTATCTCGTCTATCGACTCTATTTCGTCATCAAAGAAGGTGACTCTCACGGCGGTATCGCTGTAGGCTGGATATATCTCCATAGACTCGCCTCTGCTGCGGAAATTCCCGGGCTGCAGCGACACATCGTTCCTTTGATAATAGTTATCCATCAAGCGCGATATGAACGCCCTTCTGTTCCACTCCTCGCCGACGGCAAAGCGAAATATCGCGTCCTCGTAGTTCTTGCGTTTGCCAAGCCCATATATACACGATACGCTCGCGACAACGATAACATCTCTTCGTTCAAGCAGCGCTTTTGTCGTGGCAAGACGAAGTTTCTCTATTCGTTCATTGATGGACGCGTCTTTCTCTATATAAATATCCTGCGCCGGCATGTAGGCTTCCGGCTGATAGTAGTCGTAATAGCTGACAAAATAATTCACAGAATTATTCGGGAAAAATTCCTTGAATTCGCTGTAAAGCTGGGCGGCCAACGTCTTATTGTGTGCCATCACGAGCGTCGGGCGCTGAAGGCGCTGGATGACGTTAGCCATCGTAAACGTCTTGCCGCTTCCTGTGACTCCGAGCAGCGTCTGTTTGACGCCGTCCGTCTCAAAACCCTTAACAAGTTTCTCGACAGCTTCCGGCTGGTCCCCTGACATCGGCCACGGCGCGGTCAGTTCAAATTTATCCTGCATTAGCGTCACCACAACATTCTGTTCATTGATAACAGACGCCCGGGATAACTCCCGAGCGTCCCCCCTTACTTAGTATATCAACAAGTGCTCTGAAATACAATTAGTATACTTACGAATTATCCTGTTCATCTTCCGCCGATATCTCAGCATTGTTTCCAGCAGCCTCAGCTATATCAGCAGGAGTGTCCGTAATTTCAGGTGATTCGTCAGCGGCTTCGATATCCGGGACTGTTTCTTCACATGCGTCGCCATCGTCGTCTTTCTTCTCCTGCTTTTCTTTCGCTGGATACCCGAGCAGAGCGTTAAGTTCATCGCCCTCAAGGACTTCTTTTTCAAGCAGCAGCTTCGTGATCTCTTCTAAGCGTTCGCGATTGTCGGTAAGTATCGTCTTCGCGCGTTCGAAGCTGTCGTCGATAATGCTGCGGACTTCTTGATCTATTGCGTACGCTATCTCTTCACTGTAGTTGCGATCCTCAGTGATATCGCGCCCAAGGAATATCTCGTGCTGTTTCTTGCCAAGCGTAACAAGTCCAAGCCTATCGCTCATACCAAACTGTGTCACCATCTCGCGCGCCGTTTGCGTAGCGCGTTCGAGGTCGTTAGAAGCTCCCGTCGTAACGTCTCCAAAGCAAATAGTCTCTGCTGTGCGTCCTCCAAGCAGAACAGTGATCCTATCTGAAAGCTCCTGACGGGAGATGAGGAACCTGTCCTCCTCAGGCAGCTGCAGCGTATATCCGAGCGCCATGTGTCCGCGCGGTATGATCGATATCTTGTGTACCGGGTCGGAGCCCTCTATCTTGCTTGCGACAAGCGCGTGTCCTGCTTCATGATATGCGATTATCTCGCGTTCCTTCTTGCTTATTATGCGGCTTTTGCGCTCGGGACCAGCCATGACCCTGTCAATAGCTTCCTCGAACTCTGGCATCTCCAGTTCGCTTTTTCCCCTGCGGGCGGCGAGCAGTGCTGCTTCGTTTACAAGGTTCGCTATATCCGCTCCTACAAACCCCGGGGTCCTGCGGGCAATAACGTCTATGTCGACGTCCTTCGCTACCTTTTTGTCCTTAAGGTGTACTTTCAATATATCATGTCTGCCGTTAACGTCCGGGCGATCCACTACTACCTGACGGTCAAAGCGTCCAGGGCGCAGCAGCGCGGGGTCGAGGATATCGGGTCTGTTGGTGGCAGCAATAAGAATTATCCCAGCGCCTTCTTCAAACCCGTCCATCTCGACAAGCAGCTGGTTCAGCGTCTGCTCGCGTTCGTCATGACCGCCGCCAAGGCCGGCACCGCGATGACGTCCGACCGCGTCGATCTCGTCGATGAATATTATGCAGGGCTGGAACTTCCTAGCCTGCTCAAAGAGATCTCTTACGCGCGCGGCTCCGACTCCAACGAACATCTCGACAAAATCAGAACCGCTTATGCTGAAGAAAGGCACGTCGGCCTCTCCGGCGACAGCGCGTGAAAGCAGCGTTTTGCCCGTCCCAGGAGCTCCAAGAAGAAGGACTCCGCGAGGAACTTTCGCGCCAAGCTTGGTAAATTTGTCCGGCGATTTCAAAAACTGTACGACCTCTT
>JAUNSQ010000017.1:0-4328 GCA_030539135.1 Synergistaceae bacterium
TGGGCTGCCGTGGGATACGGCGCTTAGAAAAGTATCGGCGCTGATGAAGAGAAAATTTAGCCGGCATAAGCACGAGAAAGATATACGGATAGGCGTGTCTCCGCGAAGTATAAAATATACTCAGTACCGCGCCGGAATCAATCAGCCGCTGCGCAGCTATCAATTCGGCGTATGCAGGGCAACTATATCTGAAGGTGAAGAAGCATGATAAAGCAATACGATCTGCTTCTCAAGCAGGAAAACTCCAAAGCGCCAGTAGTCCTGTCGGCTAACGACGCATATTTGCTGTATGGGGCGTTGATGGAAAAGGTGGGGACCGATACCGCGGAAAGGCTCCACTCACAGGAGACAGCCGTGGTATCGCAATATTTGATCCCGCTCTGCGACGGCCAAAAGGTCAAATGGGCGGTCAATTTGCTATGTAAAGAGCAATTCCCTGAAATCGCTGTTGTGATGGAGGACTCCAACAGCTTCAACATAACCTCAAAGGGATGCTCCTTGAAAGTGGAAGAACGCGGCAGCATTGTCGTGAATAATATCGGAGAGCTTATGGATATCCCCGGTGAAGACCAAGACTGTTCAAGGTTCCACCTTCGCTTTGTCTCTCCCACTTCTTTTCACGTCAACGGCGAATATCAATTCTTCCCAACAGTTCGTCATATACTTGGCAGCCTGTCCCAGAGATGGAGTTCCGCCTTTCCACAGAACGCGATCGACGATGACGACGCCTTCGCCGCGCTTGAAAAGGGAGTCCGTATCACGGGATATAATTTGAAAAGCGTTTATTATCCCCTAAAGGGAAATTCGATAGCGGCCTTCACTGGCAGCGTGACTATTAGCGCGCGCCTCGCTCCGCCGATGCTTCAGCTTTTGAGGGGAATGCTCTCTTTCGCCTCGTTCAGCGGCGTGGGTATAAAGACGACTCTGGGGATGGGCGGCGTTGCCGTCAAGGAATCGCCGAAACCTTCATCAGTTTACTGATAATGTTTTGAGCGGGCGGGGAACGCAAACTTCCCCGCCCGATTATTCCATCAGCCGGTCTATGATATTTTTTACCCTTATGCCGTCCTACGTGAAGGTTGCTTCCTCGTACTTTTTGACTTCTATGTCAAAAACTTTTAAGTATGGCGTTTTGAGACCTGTGGATTTTATCACACGTTCTCTATTGACAAAATCAAGGCTTGCCGATATTGTACATAGATACGCTCTAATACAGCTAAACGCAATGATGGAGTTGTGCGCCCGTCTGTGGATGTTACAGAGAGCCGACCGAAGGTGAAAGTCGGCACTGAAGCGGCAGGATGCAGTCTCGCTCCGGAGCGGGTCCCCCGAAAGCAAGCGCGATTAAGGGGGCACGTGTTCACACGTTACGTGTAATGAAGTGGCCGCGTCACTGCGGCAAACAGGGTGGTACCGCGATCGAAATTTCGTCCCTGAGGCATGAGCAATGCCTCAGGGACTTTCTTTTTATACAGACATAACGAAGGGGTGCAGACGACATGAAAAAAATCAAATTCACAGACATCACGCTGAGAGAGGCTTCCGCAGGACAGGAGAACTCGCTCAGTTTCAAAGAGGTAATAGAAACGGCAAAGACGCTCGACCGCGTCGGCGTGGATACGATATGCCTCGCGCCTATCGTAAACGAGAAGGTGGACGCTCTGCTGACGCGCACGATAACGTCCGCTGTTAAGAACAGCGCGATATCGATCCCCGTCGGGTTCACGAAGAACTCCGCAAAGACGGCGTGGAGCGCGATATCCGACGCTCCGCGCAAAAGGCTCTGCGTTGAGATGCCGGTGTCCGCCGTCCAGATGGAGTACACATGCAAGATGAAACCCGCGAAGGCGATCGAGGCGACAAGGGAACTCGTCGCATGTTGCAAGGGGCTCTGCGACGACGTTGAGTTTGCGGCCTTGGACGCAACGCGCGGCGAGCCGGATTTCCTCGCGCAGATAATCGAGACGGCTGTCTCGACTGGAGCCGATACGGTAACGATATGCGACTCCGCAGGGAAGATGCTCCCAAGCGAGTTCAGCGCATTTATAAATTCTCTCTATGAAAAAATTTCCTCTCTCAAGAACACTTCTCTATCCGTGCGCTGCTCCGACGAGCTCTCGATGTCGGCAGCCTGCGCTGTAAGCGCTCTTGAATGCGGCGCGTCGGAGATATGCGTCGCGATAAACGGCGGTCCGGCGACGTCGACGGAGGCAGCCGTGAATATCATCAAGACGCGCGGCGACGACCGCGGGTATTCGTGCGGGATAAAGACGACGGAGCTCCACCGTTCCGTGAACCAGATAAACTGGCTGATAAAATCGAAGCGCGAGAAGAACAACACGCCGTTTGACACTGGCGTCAAGCAGACAACGGCAAAGGCCGTGAAGCTCGACGCGAAGGACGACATATCCTCCGTCGCCAAGGCGGTCAGGAGTCTCGGCTATGAGCTCTCCGACGAAGATCTCGCGAAGGTCTTTGAGACATTCACGAACGTCGCTGAGAAGAAGTCTGTAGGCACAAAGGAACTGGAGGCTATCGTCGCCTCCGCCGCTATGCAGGTGCCGCCGACTTATAAGCTCGTGAGCTTCGTCATCAACAGCGGCAATATCATCAACGCGACGGCCAATATCCACTTCCGCAAAGATGGACAGGATATGTTCGGGCTCGCGGTCGGAGACGGGCCGATCGACGCGTCGTTCCTCGCGATAGAGCACATCACGGGGCACCACTACGAGCTGGACGACTTCCAGATACAGGCCGTAACGGAGGGGCGCGAGGCCATGGGCTCGTCGCTCATCAAGCTGCGCTCGAACGGCAAACTCTACTCAGGCAACGGGATATCGACGGACATCATCGGCTCGAGCATACAGGCCTACCTCAACGCTCTGAATAAGATAGCATACGAGGAGAACCACAGATAATGAAACTCTCGATTTCGACATTTGGATGGAGCGGCTATTCGTGGCGGGACATCTGCGCTCTCGCCAAGGACTCCGGCTTCAAAGGCATAGAAATACACGATAAATTCATACCGTCGTTCGCCGGTGAGCGCGACATTTTCGACCCAACGGCGGCTAACGCGGTCTACCGCGACATGTTTGAGAGCGGCATTGAGATACCCTGCATCGATTCGTCGTGCAACATCTCGGCCCCGACCCACACGGACGAATGCGCCGCTGAGATAGAGAGGTGCATCGAGACCGCCCACAGCCTCCGCGTCCCATACGTTCGCATCGGCGCAAGGGACTGCCCTTACTCAAAGGAGGAGCAGGAGGCGTCGGTCATGAAATGCCTCGAAAGGGTCGTGCCTGCGGCGGAGGCCGCAAAGGTCACTCTGCTCATTGAGACTATTGGCATGTTCGCCGACACCGACAAGCTGTGCGAGACTCTGAACTCGTTCGCGTGCGACAGCCTAGCCGCGCTGTGGGATATGCAGCACACGTTCCGCAAATGCGGAGAGACGCCGGAGAAGACTGTCAAGAACCTCGGCTCGTATATCAAGCACGTCCACCTGAAGGACTCGGACGTAGTGGGCGACACGGCTGAATATCGGCTCATCGGCGAGGGGACGCTTCCAATCGACGACATGGTGCGCGCGCTATACTCCATCAACTACGACGGCTATATCTCAATGGAATGGGAGCAGATATGGATCGCCGAGATAGACAACATCGAGCTGATAGCCCTGCACTTCGCGAACTACATGAGCCGCTTTGGGAACCTCGCGCGGCTGTCGAAGTCCAAGAGGCTGTATGACAACAAGCGCGGAACCGGCAAGTTTGTCTGGCAGAAAGAGACTATTATCGATTACACGTTCCCTCAGGTGCTGGACAAGATGGTCGAGGAATTTCCCGACCAGTACGCTTTCAAATATACGACGCTCGATTACACAAGGACATACTCCGAGTTCCGCGACGACGTCGACGAGTTCGCGCGCGTCCTTATATCGCTCGGCGTCAAAGCCCAGTCGCATGTCGCGGTCTGGGCGACTAACCTGCCCCAGTGGTACATAGCGTTCTGGGCGACGACAAAAATAGGCGCAGTCCTCGTGACGGTCAACACGGCATACAAGATACACGAGGCTGAATACCTGCTGCGCCAGTCGGACACTCACACGCTCGTAATGATAGAGGGCTTCCGCGATTCGAACTACAAAGAGATAATGAACGAGCTGTGCCCCGAGCTCAAGACCTCCGAGCCCGGCAAACCTCTCTCGTGCAAACGTCTGCCCTTCCTGCGCAACATCATAACGGTTGGCTTCCGCATGGACGGGGCTCTCACATGGGAAGAGGCCCTGGCCCGCGCCGACATGGCGCCGGTCGAGGAAG
>JAUNSQ010000017.1:4338-17068 GCA_030539135.1 Synergistaceae bacterium
CGACGTCTGCAACATGCAGTACACGTCTGGGACGACTGGCTTCCCAAAGGGCGTCATGCTTACGCACTACAATGTCGTTAACAATGGCAAGTGCATCGGCGACAGGATGGACCTCTCGACAGCGGACCGCATGATGATACAGGTCCCGATGTTCCATTGCTTCGGCATGGTGCTCGCGATGACGGCCTCGATGACGCACGGCACGTCGCTCATGCCGCTGCCGTACTTCTCGACGAAGGCGTCTCTCGCCTGCATAAATCAGGAACGGATAACCTGCTTCCACGGCGTTCCAACGATGTTCATCGCAATGATGGAACACGAGGACTTCCCAAAGACGGACTTCGCGTACATGCGCACAGGGATAATGGCAGGGAGCCCATGCCCAATATCCAAGATGCAGGACGTTATAAACAAGATGAACATGACAGAGATAGTCATCGTCTACGGGCAGACGGAAGCCTCGCCCGGCTGCACGATGAGCAGCACAGACGATTCTATTGAGGTCCGCGTCGCGACGGTCGGCAAGGCCCTGCCGCAGATAGAATGCAAAATAGTCGACCCAGAGACCGGTGAAGACCTGCCGGATGAAGTGACGGGCGAGTTCGTGGCTCGCGGCTACAATATAATGAAGGGCTATTACAAGATGCCGGAGGCCACGGCCTCCGCAATAGACAAGGACGGATGGCTCCACACGGGAGACCTCGCCTGCCGCACCCCCGAGGGCAACTACCGCATCACGGGACGTCTAAAGGACATGATAATCCGCGGCGGCGAGAACATCTACCCGAAGGAGCTCGAGGAATTCCTCTACACCCACCCAAAGGTCAAGGACGTTCAGGTCGTCGGACTTCCGGACGAAGCGCTCGGCGAAGAGATAGTCGCCTGTATAATCCTTAAGGAGGGCGAGGAGGCCACGGAGGATGAGATAAAGGCGTACTTCAACGCGAACATGGCGAAGCACAAATGCCCGCGCTACGTCGATTTCGTCGACGAGTTCCCGATGAACGTAGCCGGCAAGATATTAAAGTACAAGATGCGCGACGACGCCATAGAACGCCACGGACGACAGAAGGCCGCCAGCGTAAAGACGGCGTAAAAAATCATCAAAAGACCGCGTTACGCGCAGGGCATGGATACGTATTCCGCGCCGTGCCGCGCAGCGCGGTCTCATGTATAATCGTAAGCATTAAATCACAAGGGGTGATCCCATGAGACGCGTGATAATTCTTTCCGCAATAGCGTTCGTACTCATATCATGCGCGGCCGCGTTCGCGGACGATGAAAATATTACTGAGTTCAGCGCCGTTTACGTCGAGAAGGACGGCGAGACGACAAAGACCGGGAATATATGCGTGGCCAAGGGCATGACACGTTACGACTTAAGCACAGGCAGCGAGATAATGGTCATTCGATACGACAGGCAGCTTATATGGCTGATATACCCAAAGCTGAAACGCTACATCGTCGAGGAGTACACGGCCGGACAGCCAGTCGATCCGCCGAAGCCGCAGGAGGGCACGTTCGGCGACCTTACGAGGAAGTCTCTCGGGTTTGAAGAGGTAGACAGCTACCGCATGAGGAAATTTCTCGTGACGGTCAAGCCGAACGGTAAAGAAGAAAATAAATATGAATACTACGAATGGTATCGCGACAACTTCCCCGTCGCCGTAAAGACCCAGTCGCTCGTCGGCGAATCCTCGATGGAATATACGAAGATAAAGCTGGGCAAGCCGCCGATAGAGCTGTTCGCTGAGCCGAGGAGCTACAAGCGTTCTACGATAGAGGAGATAAAAGCTGTCATGGTTGGGAACGCGAACAAAAGCAAGCAGAAACATAAATAGTTTCCGCCAACGCTGGGATACAGAGCAATTTTTAAGCGCGAAGCCTTTGGGTTTCGCGCTTTTGCTTTGAAAATTTTTGCGGCCGCCTATTTTCCGACTGTCAAGTAAAAATACTTGACACCTTGCGAATTACTGCATATAATGCTCAAGTTGCACATGCGGGAGGCGTTGTTATGTCAAATCCAAATTCACTGACCCAAAGGATACGTGACGGCCTTCTGTTTGACGCTTACGGCTCGCTTCTCACAGAGAAACAGCAGTCGGCGTGCGAGATGATACTCATACAGGACCTGTCGCTCTCAGAGGCGGCGAGCAGCCTCGGAGTCTCGCGGCAGGGGGTGCACGACCTGCTGACCCGCTCCAGAGAACACATGGAGAGCATCGAAGCGTCGCTCGGCCTCATCGAAAAGGAGGCGCGGCTCGAAGAGATACGGGAGCTCGCCGACACGAACAGGGCTTCGCTGCCGAAGGGCTTTTACGAAAAGATCATAGCAATATTGAAGGGGAACATAGATGTTTGATTCGCTGAAGGAAAGATTTGAAAATATATTTGACGCGCTAAAGGGCAAGGGCAAACTCTCCGAAGAGGATATCAATTCCGCTCTTCGCGAGGTGCGCCGCGCTCTGCTCGAGGCCGACGTCAACTACAAGGTCGTCAAGGATTTCGTCGAAGCGGTCAAGGTTCGCGCCACTGGCAGAACGGTGCTCGACTCCGTCACCCCCGCGCAGCTTATTTATACGATAGTCTACGAAGAACTCATAAAGACGATTGGGGAAGCTCCTGCCCCCCTCGTGATATCTCCGAAGGCCCCGACGACCTACATGATGGTCGGGCTTCAGGGCTCAGGCAAAACAACCACCACAGTTAAGATAGCAAAGAAGATGACCGCGAAAGGGCACAAGCCTCTCGTCGTCGCTTGCGACCTTCGCAGGCCGGCCGCCGTAGAGCAGCTCAAAGTCCTCGCGGAAAAGGCCGGTATATCTTTCTTTGGCCCCGAGCAGGGCGAGACAGACCCCGTAAGGGTCGCGGCCAAATCAAAGAAATTCGCCGAAGACCACCTCTGCGATATGATTATCCTCGACACGGCTGGACGCCTGCAGATGGACGACGAGCTGATGAAAGAGCTCGAAGCCATGAAATCCACCACTGAACCAACGGAAATCCTGCTTGTCGTCGACTCGATGACAGGGCAGGAAGCCGTCAACGTAGCCGGGGCATTCCACGAAAGGCTCACGCTCACAGGCGTCATCCTCACGAAGCTCGACGGCGACGCAAGGGGCGGCCCTGCGCTCGCGATAAGGGCGACGGCCGGCGTTCCGATAAAGCTTGCCGGATGCGGCGAGAAGACGGAAGACCTCGAAATTTTCGACGCGCGCCGCATGGCTCAGAGGATCATCGGAATGGGCGACATGGAGGGGCTGCTCGAAAAAGTACAGTCCGCCACGACAGAGGCCGACGTCACGCGCATGACAGACAGCCTGAAGAAGAACCGCTTCACGCTCGAAGACATGCTGATGCAGCTCCAGCAGATAAAGAAGCTCGGGCCTCTCGACAAGGTCCTTGATATGCTCCCCGGGGCGGGCAAAGCCCTCAAGAACGCAGAGGTAGACCCAGACAGGATGAAGCAGACTGAGGCCATAATCCTCTCGATGACGCTCAAAGAGCGCCGCGACCCGGCGATAATAAAGGGCAGCAGACGCAAGAGGATAGCCGAGGGCTCCGGCACGACGGTCCAGATGGTGAACCAAGTCCTCGCTCAGTACGAGCAGATGAGGACGATGATGAAATCCTTCGGCAAAATGGCCGGAGGCAAGGGCGGGTTCAAGATGCCGCCCGGCATGGGAGGATTTGGCGGCTTTGGCGGAGGACGCCGCTTCTTCGGATAAAAATTCCGCCGCGGAGTTAATTTTGGCTTGAACATCGGAAGATAATCAGTCAGCCGATTTCAACATAGAAAAACAAGAATAACACAGGAGGTGTTTGCGCAAATGTCAGTTCGTATTCGTCTTTCCCGCCACGGGAAAAAGAAGGCTCCGTTTTATCGCCTTGTCGTTACCGATTCTCATTCTCCTAGAGACGGCAACTTCATAGAGATACTCGGAACTTACAATCCGCTCATGGAACCAGCGGAGATCAAAATCGATGCAGAACGCGCGGCATACTGGCTCAAGAACGGGGCTTCCCCGTCCGATACGGCCAAGGGGCTGCTCAAGAAGGCCGGAGTAATCGAAGCGCCGGCGGCAGAATAAGGCGGGATAAGCAATGCCTGATTATGTTGACCTCGTAGACCTCATCGTCAAAAGGCTCGTAACAAAGCCAGAGGCGGTGAAAGTCACGGAAGAACGCAGCGACAGCGGAGTCATCCTCATCTCGATAAGAGTAGACGCCGAAGATATCGGCCGCGTGATAGGCAAGAAAGGCTCCACAATTAACTCGATACGCCACGTAGCGAAAGCCGCGTCGATAAAATCCGGCGAAAAAGTTGACGTCGATGTCGAAGAAGACTGAGGCCTCGCCTGCTGAAAGGACAATAATCGGTAAGATAGCGGGGGCACACGGAGTAAACGGCACTATGCTGCTGCTCCCCCTGACGGATTACCCGGAGCGCTTTCTGGATATGAAAGAGCTCGTCCTTGAACAACAGGGAAAGCCGAAGCGCACGCTTAAAGTAACGATGCTGCAGCCCTATAAGGGCAAGGGGACTTTCTTCCTGCAGGCTGAGGGCGTGACAAACAGAGACGAAGCTGAAAAGTTGAAAAATGCCGTCATAACGGTATCAAACGACGAGAGGGTAGACCTCCCTGACGACGAGTACTGGATAGACGATATGATTGGCCTAAGGGCTGTCGAAGACGTATCGGGCCACGAGCTTGGGACACTGACAGAGATAATACAGACGGGCAGCAACGACGTCTATCTCATCAAGACTCCCGAGGGAGCGACAAAGCCGATACCGGCGATGAAAGAGTCGGTCATTGGCGTGGACATTGAAAACGGAACCATCACAGTAGCAATTCCGGAGGGGCTTTGGGACTGATATGAAGATATCTATCCTTACGGCGTTTCCAGAGATGATGCGGAACTATCTCGGCGCGAGCGTCCTCGGACGCGGAATCGCGGCTGGCAAGCTCGAAGTCGAAGTCGTCGACATACGCGACTTTTCTCATGGTGACTACCGGCAGATAGATGATTACTGCTACGGCAGCGGCGGAATGATGCTGATGCCGGAGCCTCTTGGAAAGGCGATCGAAAGCCTGTCAAAGAGGGGGCGCAGACCCTATGTGATCTATCCGTCTCCACAGGGAGTCACGCTTCATCAGGAGATAGTCGAAGACCTCTCAAGGAAGGAACATCTCGTCATACTCTGCGGACATTACGAAGGCGTTGACGAGAGGTTCACAGAGAAGTACGTCGATCTGGAAGTATCCCTCGGCGATTTCGTCCTCACGGGGGGCGAGATGCCAGCGATGGCGATCGTCGACGCGATATCGCGCCTGATCCCCGGCGTAGTTGGAAAGAGCGCTGCGGTCAAGAACGACTCCTTCTACAGCGGGATGCTCGACACGCCGCATTACACGCGGCCAGCCGAATGGCAGGACGAGAAGGTACCGGAAGTCCTGCTCGGCGGAGACGTTAAGGCCATCGAAAAATGGCGCAGACGTCAGTCGGTCGAGAGAACATTGAAAAGAAGGCCCGACATCGTCGGAAGAGCTGGACTCGCGCAGTGGCTCAGCGGAGGGACCTACGTAATGGAAGTCCATTACCCGGTGCTCAACAAACGCGGCGAGAAATCCTCAACGGCGATAACAGGAATGGACCTTCACGATATCGCAAGGGCATGCCGCACCTACGGGATAAAGAAATATCTCTTGGTGACGCCCATAGCGCAGCAGAGGGAAATGGCTAAGAAGATAGTCTCCCATTGGACAGAGGGTTGGGTTTCGACATACAATCCCGACAGAAAAGAGGCTTTCGAAAGGCTCAAGATATTCGCCTCTGTCGGAAGGGCTCTCGGCTGGGTGAGGGAGAAAGAAAAGACCGAACCGTACAAAATTGCAACGACCGCGAAGAGCCATGAGGGAGCCACGCACTGGTTATCCTTGAAGAAAGAAATATTTATGAGGGACCTTAGCCCCGTTTTCATATTCGGGACGGGATGGGGACTTCACGAAGACATCCTCAACATGGCGGACGCGGTAATGACTCCGATAACAGGCGGAGTCGACAGCTGGAACCACCTCTCCGTTCGGAGCGCCGTCAGCGTCACGCTCGACAGGTTCTTCGGCTGGAGGTAGAGAACAATAGAAACAGAAACGGCCCAATAAGCCGACAAAAATTGATAACGATAAGCAAGGAGGGGAAACCCAATGAATGATCCCAGAATAGCTCTCGTAGAAAAGAAATTCGCAAAGGACGCCGAATCCATCCCTGAATTCCGTCCCGGCGACACAGTCAAAGTACACGTCAAAGTCGTCGAAGGCACACGCTCGCGTATACAGGTGTTCGAAGGCGTAGTCATCGGCCGTCAGCACGGCGGTATCCGCGAAAACTTCATCGTCCGCAAGATGTCGAACGGCGTAGGAGTTGAGAGAATATTCCCGGTACACTGCCCCAGCGTCGACAAGATCGAACTCGTCCGCAAAGGCCGCGTACGCAGGGCAAAGCTCTACTATCTCCGCAACCTCAGCGGAAAAGCAGCGCGTATCAAGGAACGCCGCGATTTCGACTAAGGCTTATACCTTTAAGCGCAAAGCGGGCTGGCGCCATTTGGCGTCGGCTCGCTTTATTTTTGACGCGCGCCTACGATATCAATTTGAACTTGTTCCTCTCAAACCTCAGTATCCCCTCGTCCCTGAGCTTGCACAGCTCGTTGGACATCGCGCTCCTGTCCACCGAAAGATAGTCGGCCAACTGCTGGCGGTTGAACGGTATCTCAAACAACGGCCTATGGCTCTTTGCGGCCTCGGCTGAAAGGTATGAGAGCAATTTCTGGCGCGTCGTTCTCTGCGTGACGTGCATGAGCTTCGCGTTCAGCATCAGGTTCTTCTTCGCGACAACGGCGAGCAGGTTGCGTATCAGCCGCGCGTGGAACTCACATGAAGAGGCGCATCTGTGCATCACGCGGTACGCGTCAAGGAACAATATCTTCGTCGACTCCGTCGTCACGACGCTGACGGCGAGCGCGGAATCCCTTACGCATGCGTACGACTCGCCGAATATATCGCCAGGCGTGACCTTCGCCATGATATTCCTGTTTCCCCAGAAATCCTCCTGCACCACATGGACGCACCCCGAAAGCACTAGCCCAATCGAAGTCAAGCTGTCTCCGACATGCAGAACATACTGATTTTTCTTGTAGTCAGACACCGCTGGGGACAGGCAGCCCTCTATGCTGGTTATGTCGTTTTCCGCTATACGGCTGAATAATTCCGAGCTCTCAATGACTGATAAGTAATTTTCCATATTCCCACTCCTTGTTGTAAAAACAACAGATTTGCAGTTTCCCTTATATTACAATCGCCGCGTAAGGTCAAGATATAAAGACAAATCTCGATGCGGGAGGCGCGTAATATGCTAAGGACAATAATCAAGATAGACGAGGAAAAATGCAACGGATGCGGGGCCTGTGCGGCCGCGTGTCACGAGGGCGCGATAGGGATGGTAAACGGAAAAGCAAAGCTGCTCCGCGACGATTACTGTGACGGACTTGGCAACTGCCTTCCCGTCTGCCCCACGGGGGCGATAACTTTTGAGGAGCGCGAAGCCGCTCCATACAACGAGGAGGCGGTCAAAATGAGCAAAGAAGAGCCGAAACTTCCATGCGGATGCCCCGGCATGCAATCGAAGGTCATAAACCACGCGGAAGACGCATGTTCCTGTGAAGACGGCGGCACGCGCCACACGGCAAGCAGGCTGTCGCAGTGGCCGGTGCAAATCAAGCTGGTCCCCGTAAACGCGCCGTATTTCAATAACGCGAACCTGCTTGTCGCGGCGGACTGCACGGCATACGCATACGGCGATTTCCATGAGCGATTCATCAAGAACAGGGTCACGCTGATAGGGTGCCCAAAGCTCGACGAAGGCGATTACTCGGAGAAACTCACGGAGATAATCAAACACAACGACATCAAGAGCCTCACCGTGGCGCGTATGGAGGTCCCTTGCTGCGGCGGCATAGAGAACGCCGCTGTTACGGCGCTCAAGAACAGCGGGAAGTTCATTCCCTGGAGAGTCATAACGATCTCCTCGGACGGCAGAATAGTTGACGAGAAATAGAGAGGGAGGTTTTTAACATGGCAAACGAAATGTTCTGTTTTCAGTGCGAACAAACAGCGGGCGGACACGGATGTATGGGAATGGCAGGCGTCTGCGGGAAAAAATCGACAGTCGCGCATTGTCAGGACGAGCTCACAGGAGCTTTGATCGGGCTGGCGGCCGCAGCTGAGAAGCGCAGGCCGTCTCGCGACACGGACCTTCTTATGATGGAGGGGCTTTTCACGACCGTGACGAACGTAAATTTCAACGACGAGACGATAAGAAAGCTTACCGAACGCGTGCGCGAGGCGAAGAGGTCGCTCTGCTGCTGCGGGTGCGGTTCAGATACGGACTTTGATATCACAAAAGTATGGAATGGAGACGAGGACATCCGCTCGCTAAAGTCGCTCATCCTCTTCGGACTGCGCGGCATGGCGGCATACGCATACCACGCGGCCGTGCTCGGCTACAGGGACGACGAGGTAAGCTCGTTCTTCTACAAGGGACTGCGCGCCGTAGCCTCGGACATGGGCGCGGACGGGCTGCTCCCAGTCGTCCTTGAGGTCGGCAGGGTTAACCTGAAATGTATGGAGATGCTCGACAGGGCGAACACCGAAACATACGGCGTACCTGTCCCGACGACAGTGCCGCTCACTGTCGAGAAAGGCCCGTTCATCGTCGTCACAGGGCACGATCTGCACGACCTCCAGCGTCTCCTCGAACAGACGATAAACAGCGGCGTGAACATCTATACGCATGGAGAGATGCTTCCCGCCCACGCATACCATGAACTGAAAAAATATCCGCACCTCAAGGGCAACTTCGGGACAGCGTGGCAGAACCAACAGAGGGAGTTCGACAATATCCCCGCGCCGATACTCTTCACAACAAACTGCCTGATGCCGCCAAAGGCAAGTTACGCGGACAGAGTATTCACGACCGCCATGGTCTCTTACCCTGAGATCGCGCACATCGGCGAGATGAAAGACTTCACGCCCGTCATCGAAAAAGCCATCGAGCTCGGCGGCTATGATAAAGACATGGAGTTCACAGGCATCAACGGAGGCAAAACGGTAACGACGGGCTTCGGCCACGGGACCGTGCTCTCCGTCGCTGACAAGGTCGTCGAGGCTGTGAAGTCCGGCGCGGTAAAATACTTCTTCCTCGTTGGAGGGTGCGACGGAGCCAAGCCCGGCCGCAACTACTACACGGAGTTCGTGAAGCGGACTCCCGCAGATTCGATAGTCCTGACTCTCGCCTGCGGCAAGTACCGCTTTAACGACATCGACCTCGGCACAGTCGCGGGGCTTCCGAGGATCATGGACATGGGACAGTGCAACGACGCCTACAGCGCGATAAAGGTAGCGGGCGCTCTCGCCGAAGCGTTCGGATGCGGGCTCAACGACCTGCCTCTGACGCTAGTGCTCTCATGGTACGAGCAGAAGGCCGTCTGCATCCTGCTGACGCTGCTCCACCTCGGCATGAAGAACATATACCTTGGCCCGTCGCTCCCAGCGTTCGTCTCGCCAAACGTGCTGAACATCCTCGTGGAGAATTACAACATCACGCCAATCAGCACGCCCGAGGCGGACCTTAAAAAGATACTCGGATGACCGAAGATAAATAGTTGGGCACGAAAAGAGCGGCCCTAATGGCCGCTCTTTTTAGTTATATCAAGAATTATCGTACTCTCTTGAGATAAACCATGTCGACCAACTGTACCCCGTCT
Source organism: Synergistaceae bacterium (assembly GCA_030539135.1). GTDB lineage: Bacteria > Synergistota > Synergistia > Synergistales > Synergistaceae > JAUNSQ01. The sequence continues at coordinate 14,165 of JAUNSQ010000017.1, forward strand.
TCATACATAAGATGGTCATAGTTATCAACAAAAAAGTTCTTCACTCTGTGCGACTCAGCGAAGCCGCAACTATGATAAAAAGAAAGGGCCGACGGACAGTCGCCCGTTCCGACAAACAGCGCCTTACAGTCGGAGTAATGAGAGAAGATATATTCTATCAAGCGTTTCCCATAACCTTTTCGTTGACAGTCAGGCGGCACGGCAATATTTTTAAGTTCATAGACCCCGTCGTCGGCCTCCTTGGTGATAACGCACTCGGCTTTTACTCCGTGTTCGTCCAAAACAAACATGTCGCCTCTTTCAAGGTACTTATCGACCATGTCCTCCTGCTCGTCGGCCAACAACAGCAGGTCAATGTATTCTTTTTTGTCCCCGATTACTTTTCTTATGGTCATAAATTTCTACTGCATATCTGTAGTTCTCTTTGACTTACATAACATACGCCAATATGCAGGCTCATTTTTACCAACGCTTAACGCTTTATGAGCAGAACTGTGAGGTCGTTGACATTCGTGCCTGTCGCGCCGGTCTTGATAAGACCTCCGCACTTCTCCAGCGCGTGATAGGCGTCGTTGTCGGCTAGGACAGCCGCGATGTCTACGCCCTGCTCCGCGAGACACAGCTTAGTCTTGTCGTCGCAGTAACCGCCCGCCGCGTCGGTCGGGCCGTCGGTCCCGTCGGAGCCGATGGAGAACACCGCCGTCTCGCGCAGGCCGTAGATACCAGCCGCCGCCGCGAGAGCTATCTCTTGGTTGCGGCCTCCCTTGCCCTTGCCCGTGAGCTGGACGACCGTCTCTCCTCCCGCTATGTACGCGAGCGGCTTGTCCGTGTCCTGATGGTCCTTCGCTATCGAGGCTAGGAAGCTGCCAACGTCGCACGCCGTGCAGCACAGACTTGCCGTGAGGGTTATCGGCGTGTAGCCGAGCTTTATACATTCGGCCTCCGCCGCTTTGCATAGCTGCCTTACGCTGCCCGTGATCTGCGTCTCGACGTTGTCAAGGCTCTTCGGCGTCTCCTTTTGCAGAAGGGCTTCTATCTCGGGCGTTACCCTAAGGTTATATTTTTTGACGATCTCGACGGCTCTCTCACACGTAGAGGCGTCGGGATATGCCGGGCCGGACGCTATCATGTCCAGCGGGTCTCCGATGATGTCGCTCAGGACGACGGAGAAAACTTTAGCTGGGGAGCATATCTGCGCGAAACGCCCTCCCTTGACGGCAGACAGGCGCTTGCGGACCGTGTTTATCTCAACAATATCCGCGCCCGACGCGAGCATCTGCTTCGTCAGAGATTCGAGGTCGCTGCCGCTTATAAGCGGCTTCTCAAACAACGCGGAGCCTCCGCCCGAGAGCAGGAAGAGCACCGTGTCGTCAGCCGTAAGGTCCTCGACCGCCGCTATCGCCTTTTCCGTCGCGGAGAAGCTGTTGCCGTCCGGCACGGGATGCCCCGCTTCAAACACCTTGACGCGCGGCAGGTCACCCTTCGCGTGGTCGTATTTTGTTATCACAACGCCGTCGGATATCCTGTCGCCGAGCACGTCGCATGCGGTCTTCGCCATCTGCCACGCGGCCTTGCCTGCGGCCACTAGCACCAGTCGTCCTGGACCGAACTTCGCTCCAGCAAGAGCCTTCTGCACCGCCGTATCCGGCAGGGCGGCCTTCAGCGCGGCCTGCATGATTTGGTTTGCGTCTTCACGTAAAGTCAATTCAATAACCTCCTTAAATATACGAATACAAACTCGTTAACGTTATCATTAAATCACTTTTTCAAATATTCCACAATTGGACGTTTCAACAGCCGCTCGCAGGTTAACGCGGGGAGATTTTGGGATGAGAGGCACAAGAATCGATATCATTTCCGTCTGCCCGTAGTAGTTCTTCTCTATTGTCTCCCTTGAATAAACATGTCGAGGGCAAGGCGGCTTTAAGGTTTTGCCTTTGGTCGTCTCGCCGTAGTGGTTCCATACGGCGCAAGGCGGCTTTATGGTTTTAAATTCAAGGTCAACGACACTCTGGCCCGCATTAAAACTAGCGGGCAGACAGGAAGGGGCCAGCCGTTGCGGTGAGACGAAAAATTCCGCCGCGGCATGACGGACAAAGGTCAAGACCACAGGCGCCCCCCACGAACCAAATCCGGGCTTAGACACTCACGCTCACTATTTACAACAACCACAAAATCGGCGTTTTGAAGTGCGAGTAACGAAGCAACCCGCTGCGAGACAAGCGGAGGCGTATTTGTTCATACGTCGAGCATTGGCTCACAGCGGGTTGTAAAGTTAATTGCGCTTATAAACGCCGATTTTTATAGTTTGACGTCGATAATAGCCGTAACCCCTACGCCCTTGACGCGCTTGAACTGTTTTATCGGGTTCTCCGAGTCTATCGGTATCAGGGCTTTCGCGCGAATGCTCTTGAACTCGCCTTCGATCTGGCCGACGGCCTTCGTCCTGTCGAGCGCGGATTTCGTCTCCGCCCCGACCTGAGCCGCGCCTATGCGCGTCCCTGAACCTATCGAGAGGATGGGTACGACCTTCGTATATCCGTCGTACTTGACGCCTTTGTTGAATGTTATCGTGTTGATGAAGCTGTTGAGCTGCGGAGCGATGGCTTTGACCGCCGCGCCGCCGACCACGGTAACGGCCGCGCCTTTGAGCACGTCGCCTAGGTCGAGGGCGGACGCCATTGGTATAGCCGTGAAGAGAGCGACGCATATCAGAAGCGTGGAAATTATTTTTCTCATATCTTTCATATCGAACGCACCAACCTTTCTGCGCACAATGATATGCCGAAAAATTTTAAGCGCACCGTTGTTTTTGACGATTTCACGGAAGCCACTTTAGCTTACGTAAATATTTTTTTACATATACTCTATGATTTTTTTATCGATAGGTATAAAATACCTAAA
>JAUNSQ010000136.1 GCA_030539135.1 Synergistaceae bacterium
TGGGAAATTCGGCGGCGCGGCCTTCGTCCTCATCTACCTGTTTTTCCTTGCGGCGCTGGGACTCCCTATAATGGTCATGGAATTTTCCGTCGGCAGGGCTTCGCGGCAGAGCGTCGCGCAGTCCTTCGCCACGCTGAAGCCCGCTAAAGGCGGATGGTCTGTCTTTAGCTACCCAATGCTCGCGGCTAACTATATCCTTTTGATGTTCTACACGACGATTACAGGATGGGTGATAGCATACACATGGTACAGCATAGCCGGCAAGCTGTCCTGCCTCTCCCCTCAGCAGATAGGAGAAACATTCGGCGCGCTGCTCGCCGACCCCGCGGCGGTCATCTTTTGGATGGCGCTCGCGCTTCTCGTCAACCTAGCTATATGTATCGCCGGACTTCAGAACGGCGTTGAAAAGGTCACAAAAATGATGATGTGCGCCCTCTTCATAATAATGCTCGCCCTCGCGGTTCGCTCCGTGACTCTGCCCGGTGCGGAGAAGGGCCTTGAATTTTACCTCAAGCCAAACGTAGCCAACCTCACTAAAAACGGCGGACTGTGGGTCAGCTTATACGCCGCGCTCGGGCAGGCGTTCTTCACTCTGAGCATCGGCATCGGCGGCATGGCTATATTCGGAAGCTACATCGACAAAAGCCGTTCCCTGATGGGCGAGTCGATATTCGTCATATCGCTTGACACGTTCGTAGCCCTTACGGCCGGGCTGATCATATTCCCCGCCGCGTTCGCCTACGGAGTCGACGTTGCGGCCGGCCCAGGGCTTACCTTTATCTCGCTTCCCAACATATTCAACAACATGCCGCTCGGCAGACTATGGGGCAGCCTATTCTTTGTCCTTATGAGCTTTGCCGCCATGTCAACAGTGGTCGCCATCTTTGAAAACGTCGTCGCGAACTCAATGGATATTCTTGGCTGGAACCGCAAAAAGGCGTGTCTGGTCAACTTCGTAGTCCTCTTTGCCCTCTCACTGCCATGCGCCCTTGGGTTCAACGTGTGGTCGTCGTTCGCTCCACTCGGCAAGGGCACCGTCGTTCTCGACCTCGAAGACTTCATCGTCAGCAACAACCTACTTCCGCTCGGTTCACTGTTCTATATCTTCTTCTGCACCACGAGATACGGCTGGGGCTGGGACAACTTTATCGCGGAGGCCAACGCCGGAGAAGGGCTCAAGTTCCCGCGCATCCTGCGCTTGTATATCACGTTCGTCGTCCCCCTCATAATAATAGTCGTCTTCGTGTATGGCTATATTGAAAAATTCTTCATGTAAGGGCAGCGTAAATTAGCCATAACAACGTAAAAGGCTCTCCGTTTTCGGAGAGCCTTTATGAATTTAATCCAACTTTTTGGAAGTTAGTTTTTCTGGTTTACTATAGCCAAACAGTTTCCAAAACATCCAAGCAAGGGCATATTCCAGACCATCCAAAAAACGGACTTCTCGTTTGGGATCATACACAATTTTTGTGACCATCGCGAAAACCGCCCCTTCCCCTTGGTGTTTTATCTCCTATTCTTGGGCTAAAATATTGCATCTGTTTTTGCATTAAATCCATATTAAACGGTACTATCACTTTTTCAAGATTATAATGATTTATACAGATGGATTGGCTCATATATATCTTTTTGCAATTGAGGCCTATAAATTTTTTGCGACATTCACAACTTGACAGAATCATTAGCAGCGTTTATTGTAGTAGCACCATCGCCAGCGGAGCCCAGCCCCGGGTGCAGATGCTGGGACGAGGTTGTGGGCGCAGGGCGCTTGGACGGTCCACCATTTTTTATACCATCGGCACTGCTAAAAAATATTCTGGCCCCATAAAATAATTTTCCCCGCCCCTCTCCCAAGAAGCGGGGATATTTTTTGTATAAATTTTTTAGTACCTATATAGTACCTGAACATAAAAAAAGAGCTCAGCGAGAAATCGCTGAACCCTTGATATCAGTGGTCGGGGCGAGAAGAATTGAACTTCCGACCTCCTGGTCCCGAACCAGGCACGCTAACCAGACTGCGCTACGCCCCGAAAGCGCTGTGAATTATAGCATTCTAAACCTGCGCCGTCAAATGCCGGACGCGCGGATAAGTCTGTCTAAGAGGGCGCGGCCAATGCCGTCCTCGCTTGGCCTCTCCGCCACGATCACCTCTGCTCCGCTGCCTTCAGCGAACCTAAGAACGCGGAAAAGTTCCCGCGCGTATTCGTCAAAGTTTGAAAAGATCACCTTTTTATACGGCTCTCCGTCCGGTTCGGACACCCCTATCCAAATCCATTTTCTCCCGTTCGCCGCCTCCGCCGCGCCTGACGGCGCGGACAGCACAAGTGGTATCTTAGGCGCATAATGGCGATATCTTGTGCCAGGAGAACGCTTGATTATATTCCCGTCCTGCGGGAGTTTGACCTCCGCGTGGAGCGCGGCTTCGAGCTGCTCTTTTGAGATCCCGCCCGGACGCAGCAGGACAGCGTCTTCGCCCGTTACGTCTAGCACAGTGGATTCAACTCCGACATTCGTCGGCCCGCCGTCGAGCACCATATCGACGTTGTCACCTATGTCGTCTATGACGGTTTGCGCGTCGGTCGGACTCGGCCTGCCGCTGATGTTGGCGCTGGGCGCCGCTATAGGTACGCCAGACGCCCTGATAAGCTCAAGGGCTATTCTGTTGTTTGGCATCCGTATCGCCGCAGTATCGAGGCCGCCCCTCGTGCGAAGCGGAACAAGGGATTTTGCGTTCAAGACCAGAGACAAAGGCCCGGGCCAGAAAGTTTCCATGAGCAGTCTCGCTCTCGGATTGAGTTCTACGCATCTCTCGGCCATCTCAACGTCGCATACGTGAAGTATAAGAGGGTTGTCGGAGGGACGTCCCTTTGCAAGGTATATCTTCCTCACGGCCTCCGCGTCGAGCGCGTTGGCTCCAAGGCCGTACACCGTTTCCGTAGGCATTCCGACCAAGCCGCCGGAACGTATTATCTCTCCTGCCTTTTCAAAGAGAGTTCTTTCTTCCTGTTCTGTTCTGGCAAATATTTCAGCCAGTCTGCTTTCCATATCGGTCATTATTGTTTGTCGCCGCTTTCATAATTCTCTACGAAATTCTTCCTGAATGAAGCGAAACGTCCGTCGATGATAGCCGCTCGCGCGTCCTTCATCAAATTTACGAGGAAGTGCAGGTTGTGCCAGCTGCACAGCCTTGAGGCGAGTATCTCACCCGCCACGTACAGGTGTCTGATATAGGCCCGCGTAAAGTTTCGGCAGGCATAGCATGTGCATGTAGAATCTATCGGCGTGAAGTCGCGCGCGTATTTTCGATTTTTCAAGTTAAGGGAACCAAAGCGCGTGAGAGCTCCGCCGTTCCTGCCGTTCCTCGTCGGCAACACGCAGTCGAACATGTCTACGCCTCGCGCGACGCCCTCCACAAGGTTCAATGGGAAGCCCACGCCCATGAGATAGCGCGGCTTATCCTTCGGCATCTCGGGGCACAGCGCGTCAAGTATCTTGTACATCATATCGTGGTCTTCGCCTACGGAAAGCCCTCCGACCCCATAACCGGGGAAGCCTATCTCCTCAAGCCTGTGTATGCACTCTACGCGCTGGGTCTCAAACATCGAGCCCTGCACTATTCCAAACAGAGCCTGCTCTTCGCGCGAATGGAAGTCTTTGCATCTCTTCGCCCAGCGTATCGTGCGTTCCATCGCGTCTCTGGAATATTTCTCGGTCGTCGGCCACTTCACGCATTCGTCGAAGGCCATCGCGATATCGCTCCCAAGTTTCTGCTGTATATCCATCGAGTCCTCGGGGCGCATAAAATGTTTGCTGCCGTCGATGTGCGAATGGAATTCAACGCCGTCATCCGTTATCTTGCGCAGGTCGGCAAGTGAGAACACCTGAAAACCTCCGCTGTCCGTCAATATCGGATGGCGCCACTGCATGAATTTATGCAGTCCTCCGGCCTCTTC
>JAUNSQ010000137.1 GCA_030539135.1 Synergistaceae bacterium
CCGCACCCGATATGCGTATCTCCAAAGGTCGCCCTGTCGATACAGGTGCAGGCGCCAATCTCAACGTTATCCTCTATCGTCACCCTGCCTATCTGTGGTATACGCACCAGCCCCGTTTTCGGGTCTGGCATAAAGCCGAATCCGTCAGAGCCAAGAACGGCGTTGGGATGAATTATACAATTTTTCCCCACGACGACAAAATCTAAAATCGAAACCCCTGACTCTATTCTAGTCCCCGCCCCAATGCTGACTCCGCGCCCAATCCAGATATTCCCCGTAAGCACGCAGCCGTCGCCAATAACAGCCTCGTCCGATACGACACAGTTAGCCCCGATATGGACGTCGCCGCCTATAATTGCAGCAGCGGACACTGACGCGGAAGGATGTATCCCCTGGCGCTCCGGGACATGCGGATCAAAAAACAACAGCAGCGGGATAAGCGCGCGTCTTGGGTCGTCGACCTCTATTCCAGCGCCGCCCTCCGCTATCCAGCCGGGCTTAGTGATCAGGACCATTCCGGGCTTGACAGACTGCAAAAATTTATTTTCCCACAGCGGCGATATCGAATGTTCTTTGTAGTTTTCCATGGCGGACACGGACTCCACGACATAATTAGGGTCGCCCTTCACGGAACCGCCCGTCAACTCGGCGATTTGAGCCAAACTTAGGTGCTTCACAGCCATAAATATTCCCCCGTCCCTTATAAGTTGCCCAACATTCTCAAACTCCACCGATCTTCGTCTCGGTCGTCGTAATGAAGCTCAAGCGAAAGATGTTCTGTCGCCTTCCAGCCTATGGCGGTATTTATCTTGCCGTCCTCGCGCACTCTTATCCACGCGTAGGGTTTATGGAGCCTTGGGTCGATGCTTAGGCGCCCCCACCACATGCTGTCCTTCGAGGACCACTCTCCGCCAAGCCAAACGTCGCCCCACGGCGACCATCTCATTCCAAGGCGGCCCTCTGTATTCCAGTTTTTGAGTTCTAGGATCCCCTCGCCGTAAAATTCCATATACCAGTTGCGCACTATCTCGGTCCTGCGGCCAATATGCACCCCCAGCTCGGCTGAACGTTCCTTCGTCCCTGCGTATACCGCCGCCCAGGCCCAGAGGTTATAATGGCTGCTCTCCACGGCTACATTCATCTGCGAGACGGGCGCGGCCACGAAATTTACCTTCGGCGACGATGCGGTCCTGTTTATCAAATCTTGAGACGAGAGAAATCCCTCGGCCCATCTGTTCATATCCTTAGAATGGGCCTTCGCCCACATGACAGGAAGCCCGACAAACGGGGCGAACTCTCCAAGCATGTCATGCTTCAGCTCGCTGTTTATGAGCGTCGGCAATGTATTTGAGGTAAAATTCGTATTCACCGCGAGCAATAACGGCATCTCCGGCGAGAACGATATCCTCAATTCAGCGCTCCCGCTGTCGGCATGGACGATAAACGACGGTTTCCACCCGGGGAGCACCGGCGAGAGCTTTTCCGTTATCTTATCTCTCAACGCGACGTCGCACCAGCTCAGCGAATCGACCGGGACATTATCCAACAATCCAGATAGGACTTTTTCTGCCGCTGCCAAATCCGAGCCGAGCCATTCGGCGGGCGGAGCCGATAACTTAGGAGCCTCAAAAGCGATCGTCCACGCGGGAGGCTCGGAGACAGGGGCCAATTCTACAATAATATCTTCCGATACTATCGACACGCCCTTTGCCTGATAACCGCTGAACAGCCTGTCCGACACTATCTTCAACAAATTTTGTACTGAGTCCGAGTTGGCGGACGAAGATATCTTTCCAAGCACGGCGTTGAGGCTTCTCTGCGCGACCGGGGCCTGCCATTCGGTCAATCCCTCTACGGCTGACACAGTGTAGGCGAATGAATCGGCGCCTGACCACAGAATAAGGGTCGCGGCAAAGAGACATGCCGCAACCCATTTGTAAATACGATCTATACTGTTTTTAGAACATCTCACCGAAGCCAAAATGGAACCTGTCTTCACTTCCATTAGCATAGTCAAGTCTGAGGTTGCCAAGCGGGGTCTTGAGCCTGACGCCAAATCCAGGAGCCGTCCCTATATCGCTGCCCCAGCTCGTGCTGTCGCTCTTTCTCCAAGCTCTGCCAACGTCGTAGAATGCGACGATGCTGAACATTTTTTCGACAGGGATACGCAGTTCAAAGTTTCCAAGCAGCATGTCCTCGCCGCGGAACTCTTCGTCCTCAAATCCGCGCAGCGTCGTATCGCCGCCCAGCGCGTACATTTCTTCATAAGGCACGTCGCCTGTGGCAGAGCCGATCATCACTCTCGCGGCAAACATCATCGGTCTGTCAGCGTTCTCGCCGAACGGCATTTCAAAGAAGTTTTTAAAGAAGTTCTGTATGGGTATATATGTCTTTGCTTCCAGCCAATATTTGCAGTAGTTATAGTCACCTATCTTACTATCGTCTATGTGCGCGCGGCCATATTGGAAGTTCAGTATCTCAACGTCGCCCTTTGAGTACGGGAGATATTCGTCTATGTTGAGCCTGCGGAACGACAGCGTCGCCGAGTAGTAAGTACCGTCGCCAAGGTCGTCCTGGACTGACGTGTATGACTCGCCTCTCGCTTTCTTCTGTCTATTTTCTTCGTTGATCGGCAGGTCTTTGACCTGAGCCCACGTCTTGTCGTTGGGCGAGTTGCTGACGGTATGCCAGTCTAAATTGAGATACCAGTTGTACATCGATTCTTCTTTAAACTTTTTACCGAAGCCGATATAAGCGCCTTTTTTATCGCGGTCATATTCGAAGTTTTTAACATTGTCGATGTAGTAGTAGAGGTCGTCCCAAGTCCTCTTATACGCGCCGACCTTCCAAGCCATTACCTTGCCGCCCAAGTACGGCTGCTCCAAACTTAGCCAGTATTCCTGACGGTTGCCGAGCTCAAACCCTACGTTCAATTTCAGGCCCTTGCCGCCGATATTAAAGTTCTCATAGCTAATACCGCCGCCAAAGCCGCTCTGCGTGCCATAGGCGATGTTAAATCCAAGCCTTCCCGTCTTCCCCTCTTCGACTGTGATGATAACTACCACATCGTTGGGATTTTCGCCGGGCTCAAAGTTGACGTTAACATCGCTGAAGAAGCCTACGCCCTGCAGCCTGTTAAGAGTCAGCCTGAGCTTATTGGAGTTGAAGAGCTCGCCCTCTTTTATTTTGAGGTAGCGCTCGACGACATATTTCTTTGTCAGCTTGTTTCCCTGGATGACGATCTGGCTGATCTTCGGCTCGACGATCACGACGGTGATCGCGTCCCCTTCGATTTGGACGTCGGCGATGTTCGCCATAACGTAGCCGTCTTTCTGATATTTCTCTTTTATCCTCTGGAGGTCGTTGCGGAAGAATGTCCTGTTAAAAATCGCGCCGGGCTTTGTGAAGAGGAGCTCCGCCAATTTCTCCGATTTGTATACGGTGTTGCCCTTGAACTCTATCTTGCTTACGACGGGGTTCTCCTGAACAAGGAACGTGACTACGACGCCTTTGTCTTTGTCCGCGACCTTATAATCGGTAGCGACAAAGAAGCCTAACTCGAAGATGGCCTCCGCGTCCTTGCGCAGTTTTTCTTCATCCACGTGTTCTCCGACTTTTGAAGTGATGACGCTCATTATATGCGGGGTCACGACTTCTTTGTTGCCAGTTACGTCTATCGACAAGATCACCGGGCCTGTGAGCTCCGGCATTTGTGGTTTGGCCTGCGCCGTCTCTTTTGGCTGTGCGTCTGGCGAACTTGGCTCCGTTTTGACATCGTTTTGCGGCGCTTGAGATACCGCGGCGTCTGGGCTTGTCGCTTTATCCTGTGAAACGACATCAGCCGCAAGCAAAGGCGAAGAAAACGCCAAAATCAACGCGCACATCAACACAGCTGTAAGTTTAGGACGGGATGACACATGAACCACTCCTCTAAGATA
>JAUNSQ010000138.1 GCA_030539135.1 Synergistaceae bacterium
CTTCCGCACGGGCAGTCGTCCTCGCCAAGGATGACGCCCTCATCCTCCGTGAGAAGGGAGTGTCCGGGGTAGGACTCCGGGAGCATGGAAAGCACCTGAATTATCCCGGCCTCGCCGACGCCGCATGGCGAGAAGTCCGCGTGCCTGCGGGCTATGACGTCTGAAAAAACGCTCGAGTGCAAGTGCCCGCGCTCGCACTCCATATAAATGCAGCCGGTCTGTTCCACCATGCCGTAGTAATCGTGTATGTCCGCAAGTCCGCAGACGTCGTTCAGTCTGCTATTGAACTCATCGTGGGACACGGCTTCGCTTATGAGCTTCTTCCAGCCGCCGCCGTGAATGAGTATCCCGCCGGACAAATCAAGCTTGTGGTCCAGCTTCAGCAGCTCCTTATAGAAGTGCTGCCACACCATAAACGTGAACCCGAACAGGAGTATCTTCTTCCCCCTGTGCCTTTCGAGAAAGGCTTCTATGGCGCCTGTGTCGATATTCATATCGTTGTCAAGCGCGTATGTCTTGTCCGCGCCGAATATTGAAAACCCTAATATCCCCGCGCCTCTGGCGGAGAACATATCTCTGTTTTTCACGACAGATGGGCTGTCTATGACAAGCATGGGCATTCTGGAGGCCCCGGTGAAGTCCGACACTATCTTGACCAAAGTCTTTTGCTGGTTGCTGGCTGTGGCCTTGTTCAGATAGATTTTTGAAACGGCCTGCCCCGTCGTGCCCGAGGACGTCATGACCTTGAAAATGTCCTGTTTCTCAACGCTTGCGAGGTCCAGTTCTTTGAACAGGCTCACGGGGAGGAACGGAATGTCGTAATAGCTTTTCACGCTTTTGCTGTTATAGCCGTATCCGTCCAGCATCCTTTTATACATTCCGCAGTTGTTATAATGCTGCTCTGTAAGCTGTAGGAGCTTTTGCGTGAGCAGTTTTTCTTTTTCGTGCTTATCCAGCGAGAATGGCGGTATCGTCAATATCTCGCCGTAATCAGTCATAGTATTTCTCCAGGTCGATGTACAGAGTTTTGCCTGAGTCGTTCTTTGGAATGGCCTCTATGTGCTTCACTGTGAACGCGACACGGTTCAGCCCTGTCTTCTCGGCAAGGAAGTGATGCACCTCTGGCACAAGCGCCTCGTCCGCCACGAATACGTGCATTTTGTCGTCCACCCCGGCGCACGCGCATTCCACGTTGTTGAATCTGGCCTTTATTAGCCGCTCCGTCTCGTCGAGGTTCACCCTGCTGCCAAATATCTTGAGGAAGCGCTTCTTGCGGCCCACGATGTAGTAATAGCCCTCCGCGTCGCGCTTTGCCATGTCGCCTGTCACGAGCCGTCCGTGGCGTTCGTCGCCCTTAATCAAATCTTCGCCGCGCTCAGCGTAGCCGAGCGTGACGTTCTTGCCCTCATATACAAGCTCGCCTGTGACTTCCGGCTCTGTTATCTCCTTGCCGTCAACGTCGATGATGGAGAACTTTCCGCCGGGGATGGCTATCCCCATGCTGCCGTATTTCTCAAGGCTCTTTTCGTATGGCAGGTATGACATTCTGGCCGTGGCCTCTGTCTGTCCGTACATGACTACAAAGCGCTTGCCGTTGTCTCTCGCGTATTCCGCGAACTTTTTGTGAAGCTCGGGCGTCAGCTTGCCGCCGGCCTGAGTCATTGTGCGAAGCGTGGGCAAGTCCATGCGGAAGAAGCGCAGCTTGTCCAGCATTTCATATATGTATGGAACGCCGGCAAACGACGTGGCGTGAAGTTCCTTGAACTGCTGCCAGAATTCCTTCTGCATGAGCGTCTTTTCCGTCATGATTATTGACGCGCCGACATACAGGTGCGTGTTTATTATCGACAACCCATAGGTGTAGCTCATGGGCAGTGTGGTGATTGGCCGCTCCGTCTCGTCAAGTTCAAGGTATTCCACAATGGACTCAGTGTTTGCGCGGATGTTTTCATAGCTCTGGCGCACAAGCTTTGGGCTGCCGGTGGAGCCAGACGTGGTGAGAAGCAGCGCGAGCGACGAATCCATTGGGTACGCGCATACGTATGGCGTCTTAATAAGGCTGTAGCCGTGGGTGGAGTATTCCAGCGCGTAGGCGGGGAACTCAGGGGCCATGCCGGAGGGGAGCCACAGATAGTCCGGTTTGTAGTGCTCTATAAGCTCCGCCAACAGCCCTCTGTCCAGATGCGAATCCAGCATAAGCGGGACGATGCGCGAGTCCACAAAAGCCGCATACCCAAGCAGTGAGCCTATCTCGTTTGCGCATAGGCTGAACACAAGGCAACGCCCGGATTTGACATGATACGCCAGCTTGCCGCATTCATGCGCCAGGTGCGAATATGTGTATGTCTGGCCGCTCTCGTCGATTACAGCGATATTGTCTTTAAAGTCATCCAATCTCCACATCATATTTCTTCAAAATCTCCTTCCCCTTTTCAAAGGAGCTGAGGTCGATTATGTCGTCTGTGTCCATCATGATGTCAAAGGCATCCTCGATGGCGGCGATAAGCTGCATGTGTCCGACGGAGTCCCATTCCTTGATGTCCTGATATTTAAGGTCTGATGTCTGCTCTGGCACGATGTTGAATGTCGTTGTGAATGTTTGTGTGTACTTTTCGAGATTTGTCATTAACATTTCTCCTTTATAAAATTCAATATTGTTTCGCAAATTTGAACAACGGACAATCCGCTCCTTTTAATTAGCGCTTCATACGTTGCCGCATGAGGATAAGAGTCCTCTGTGCTAATAATTAATTGACGTGGTCGATTAGCTTCTGGAGCGAGTACTTCAGCAATTGCGGAACCTAATCCGCCGATTTTGCTGTGTTCTTCAATAGTGATAATAAGTTTTTTATTACTGGCGCTTAATATAGTGTCCTTATCTATTGGTTTGATTGTGTGGAAATCAAATACATCGCTAAATATATTTTGTTCCTCAAGCATTTCTGATACTTTTACTGCTTGGCTGACCATTGTTCCGGTAGCAATTATCGCTATGTCCTTTCCTTCTCTAAGCTGTACGGCCTTGCCAACTTGAAAGTTATAATTCCCTTTATATACGACAGGGGAACGGGACGCGCCGCTCATCCTTATGTATACGGGAGATTTCATATTACCGGCAGCCATAAGAGCTTTCATCGTCTCTGTGCAGTCTGCTGGTGATAACAGGACAATGTTGGGAATTGATCTCATAATAGCGATGTCTTCAAGGCTCATGTGTGTCGCTCCCAGTATACCCGCAGAAAAACCGGATGTAAGCCCGACTAACTTTACAGGAAGGTTCATATAGCCCATATTCAGTTTAACCTGATCCAATACTCTGGTGGACGCAAATGTGGCGTAGGTCGAAGCAAATACGTTCATGCCCTCTTTTGCCATACCGGCGGCAATTCCGACCATGTTTTGTTCTGCAATTCCAACATTAAAAAATCTGTCTGGATATGCAGTATTAAAACGGTTAAGCCCTGAGAAATAGCAAAGGTCGGATGTTAAAGCAACAAATTCTTTGTCGGCTTCGGCAAACTCACATGCAAAAGTTCCAAACACGCCGGAAGGGCCAAGCATTGACCACGCTCTAATGTTTCTTTCGCTGTACTCAATCATTAGCAAGTTCCCCCCATGCCTGCTCTCTTTGCGTCTTTGTCATTTTTGCGTGATGCCAGCCAGGTTCACCTTCCATAAAGGAAATACCTTTTCCCTTTATCGTATTTGCTATTACGCACAGCGGTATTTCAGGCCGCGAAGAAAAAGCTTTTCTGCATTCTAAAACGTTGTGCCCATCAATTTCCATTACGTTCCAGCCAAAACTTTGCCATTTTTCTTTTAACGAATTAAGAGGCATAATTATTTCTGTATATCCATCATATTGAATGTTATTTTTATCAATAATTGCAATTATGTTATTTAGTTTGTATTTCGAGGCTGACAT
>JAUNSQ010000139.1 GCA_030539135.1 Synergistaceae bacterium
CTTAACACACTCAGCCGTATAAACGTATGGAAGTGGCAGAAAGTGTTGATAGCGTAGCATAAAGCAAGCGACGCCGCCATACGCAGCACCTCTCTGTAATGTTACGCTTTGAATTGTCTCACCATGTACCAATAGAGAACAAGCATCGGATAACCTATCAAGAACTCTTTGGTTCGCGGGCGAATAACCAGCAGCTTCTCCATAAAGTCGCGGAAAGTGACCTCAATAGCCGGAACGTTTGATACGTTGTCGCTCCGCAGCGCCATAACGAGCAGCGCCAACATCATAATTCCAATAAGCACGAGCTCCCCCCATACCGCAGGGCGCGCACATATCTCCGACACGGATTCTGGATGCACCCTCGTCTTTAGGTCGTGAACAAGGATAAGGAGCGGGGGAAGGAGCAACGTGAGCTTTACGCCTGAGAACGGAGTGATGCGCAGTGCGGCAGACATCGTCCCGTAGAAGGAAGCTATAGACATTCCTCCGGCAAGTATCACAAATAGTCCTACTACCGCACCATAGGCCGGTTTCTTTGAGGATTCGAGCGCGGCAAGCGCGGCCTCTATCGCGGCAACGGCCCCGCACAACCCGCCAAATATCTTCGCGGCGGCGTGGACTTTAAGCAAAAGGATACAGATAATAGCCGCCGAAAATATTACAACTGCAAGTTCCATAAGTCCGGCAGTCTCGTCCTTGCCGCCGTTTATCCTCGAAACATACAGCCACGCACAGGACGCTATGATAATAGCGCAGGCTGCGGCTCCTGCAAATGGCGCGGGCCATGTCGGAAGAGACTCTGGCCAGCCAAGCTTATAGCCTTTGGTTTCTAGGGCAGTCCTCATCACCAATAGATCCCTCATAAACGAATCAAACCTGTCGCCCATGTCCGCGTCGTAGGGACGCATTACGAGTATGCGAACGGAACGTTCGTGAACCGCTCTGACATACCTGTCAACGCGCTGCTGACGCGATACCTTCTTGGATAATACCTCATCCAGCGTCAAACTGTGCAGAGGAATAATATTTTTCTTCAATTGAGAGGCAAAGGAGGAAACCCCTATCTGTTTGACAAATTCAACTTGTGAGAACGAGATATCGTGTTTTTTAAGAACTTCTATGATAGGAGCGAAGTTTGGGTTTCCAGCCATTATCATTCCGGCGGGAATGATATTTTTTATCTGCGGATATTCTGAAATCAAATATTCAAATGAATCCGCAACTAATTTCCCGTTTGACGGGGAACATGGACCCGGCCTGAAGAGGACTGGGATGTTGTTCTTCTTACAAAAATCGAGCCCAATAAAATCAGGAATAAAAGCGGCATAGCGAAATTCTCCAGGAGTTCCCGGCAGTACGAATATCAAAGAGTTGCCGCTTTCCATCACGATAGTCTGCGGAATTTTTGTGGTCAGATACCCCTTAATGACTTCGGCAAAACTAATCGATTTGTTTATTACGACAGCCGCGCTCCAGGGCGAGACGTTCTTTAACGTTATTCCAAGTTCGCCCACAGCCCCATATCTCAGCGGCAGCGGATTGATAAATTTCAAATCTTCGCCGCTGTACTCAGAGACCGTGAGAGCAGCTATTCCGTTTCGCGCCATCTTTGCCCACGTATCGACGGGTTTAACATCGCTTTGCGCCGCCATCGACGCAACATCCACATAGTCGGAGACAAACGCAACTGTTTTATTAGCTTTTTCTGCTCTGTACCTCGGCATTATGCCAACTGCGGCAAAAATCAGAGCAATCAACATAAACGTCAGGGCTATCTTCCTGCGGGAAAATAATCTCATTATTTCAGCCTCCATTGTTCAGTAAGCGGGAAACCCAGCTTCGAAAACATATCGCTGAGCAAATATATCGGCAAGCCGACGACATTAAAGTAACACCCAGTGATCTCGCTGACCAGCAACGCGCCCTTCTCCTGTATGGCGTAGGCTCCGGCCTTGTCCATACTCTCGCCTAGCGAGACATATCCCCTCACTTCTTCGTCGCTCAAATCCCTAAAGCGAACCCTCGTCTCTTCCGCTTTTACTATACTGCCGCTTGCTGGCGAAAACAGGGCTACCCCGGTAAAAACTGAGTGAGTCTTTCCGCTCAGCGTCGATATCATACGCTCGGCGTCACGCAGGTTACCTGGCTTTCCAAGTATCTCATCGTTGATTGCAACTGTGGTATCGGCCCCAACCACCCAACTGTCGACATTTCGTTTATAGACAGTTTCAGCTTTGAGCCTGGCCAGCCGACAGACCATATCTCTTGGCTTTTCTCCTGTGACAGAAGTCTCCTTCGCGTCAGATACGTCCACCGAGAACGGCCAGCCTAACATTCCAAGCAGCTCACGCCTGCGCGGACTGCTTGACGCAAGTATGATATTCATTTAACGCGAAGCCCAGATGCCAGCTATCCCGCCTATCAGCGTACCAAGATTGAGCTTAAGGGCAAACATAAAGGCGACCTTTATCATAACCAGATCGACCTGCTTGATATCTATAGCAAAGTCCACTACATTAGCAAAAATCGCTGAGGTAGCAGGATACCGCTGTAAATAAATGCCTGTCCACGTACCTAGTATAAGACATAGAAATATGATCCCGCAGCGCAAAGTCGCCGATTTAACTACCGCCATCACCACACCCCCAGATAAGTCACAACCACTACTCCAACACCGAGCAGCAGACAATAAACGCCGAACACCCACCATTTGGATGCCAGTACTATTTTACGAAGTATATACAAAGACAAAAATCCGCTTATGAACGCAACTGCAGCGCCAATATACCACTGAGCGGGAAGTGACGAAATAAACTTATTCCATCCGCCTACTTCAAGAGCCTGCAAAACAGTTGCTCCCAATATAGCCGGAATGGATAAGAGGAAAGAAAATTTGAAGGCGTCCTCCCGACCAAGTCCGCGCAGCAGAGCCGACATCATCGTCATGCCAGAGCGCGAGACGCCGGGCAGTACGGCTATCCCCTGCGCGACACCAACAAACAGCCCATCGAGCACGGATATCCTGCCATAACCCGTATGTATAAAGCCTCCGGCAATAAGCGCGACCCCCGTGAATATCAGACCAAACGCGACCAAAAGAGAATTTTGTGAAGCGGCCTCAGCAAAATTCTTCATGACTATCCCTATCGCGGCTGTTATTATCGTGCCCAATATCACAGACCAACCGACTGACCATCCCTCGCTCATCCTCTTGTCCGCGTTGACGAACCCGTTTATCCATTCGCCGAGCAGAAGCAGTATCTCGCCAAGAAAGAATAATATCGTGGCAAGAGTCGTCGCTACATGAAGGACGAGGTCGTAGGAAAGCGGCGGAAGGTTTGTGCCCAAAAATATCTGAGCTAGCGCAAGATGCCCAGAACTGCTCACCGGTAAAAACTCAGTAAGTCCTTGTATCAATCCTAAAAGTATCACGTTTGTATTCAAAATATTCACCTCAGTGTTTAACGGCAAGTCTATGATCGTGTATACGTTCTATATCAAAAACAACCATGGCTAGGTTATGCGCGTGGTCGCCAACTCGCTCCAAATTGCTTAGTATATCTATAAACACGACTCCGCCGCCCGGCGTGCAGTCGCCTGTGTTCAGCCTTGCGATATGCTGTGCGCGAAGCGTTTTCTCCATATAGTCGACCCGTTCCTCAAGCTCTACGACTTCGTGCGCGAGCTTCGGTGTCTCCTCGGATACGGATTGTACGCTCTTCATCACGGCCAATATCACTAAGTCAAACATCTCTTCAAGCTCCGAACAAGCCGTTGAGGAAAGTTTCAGCTTGTGATCCTGAAGATACTGATACATCTCCACAAGGTTGGTGGCATGATCACCTATGCGTTCGACATCAGCGGCGGCATTCGTGAATGAGTTGAGGAGTATCGACAAGTCTTGAGGAAGTCCTGTCT
>JAUNSQ010000018.1:0-10150 GCA_030539135.1 Synergistaceae bacterium
AACGCCGCGCGAAAATAGAGCGGAGGACAGAGGAGCTGATCGCTACCGTCAAATTGGAGGAGCTGCGCAGAAAGTGCAAAAATTCGCAGAAAACTCTCGCGGAACGCATGGATGTTTCACAGCCAGCAGTTTCACAGATGGAGAGCGAAGGAATCATGTCTCTCCAAACGCTCAGGAAATTTGCGGAAGGGCTGGGAGCAAAACTAAATATCACCATAGAGTTTCCCAACGGAGAAACACACCGGATAATGGAGTAGACAGCGCTGGCGCGGGCGATCACTCATCGGAAGCGATGACTCTCCACATTTTGCTTTGTCTTCTAAGGTAGCCCGCCGTACCCTCGGCCCACGTGTAGTTCGCCATGTACTCGCCTAGATAGCGGCATCTGGCGTGGACGTTTCCAGCAAGCGCATCATACATGTCGCAGGAGATGCGGTCCGTATTTATGGAAAGCACGTTCCTCTCCTTTATCAGTATGCCCTCGTATCCTATTTGCCTGAGCGTGTTCCTTATATCCGATATCGAAGCGTGAATGAGGTTTAGGATCGTATGGTCATACTCGCAGTTCGGCCATAGGACCGCGGCGATCTCTTGCATATTCACCTCCGTGCCCTGACGGTCAACGAGGTAGGCGAATATCTCTTTCGACCTTGTACGCCTAAAATGGAGCGGGATGCCGTTATAAAAGACGTCAAAGTTGCCGAAGGTCTGCACCCTCAGGACGGACGTCTGCGCGTCTCTCCTCTCCTCCAGCCTGCTCTTGACGCGCAAAAGCTCCTCTCCGATCGCCTGCTCGGTCAACGGCTTTAGCAGGTAGCCGGAGGCCCGTACCTTGAATGCGTCGACCGCGTATTCCGCGGCGTCCGAGACAAATATTATTTCTATAAGCGGCATACGCTTCCTAATAGATTTAGCGATATCTATCCCGCCTTTTTCCAAGCCGTCAGTGTCAATAAATACAACGTCGGACTTCGACTCTTCCAGCATTTCAACACAACCACGGATTTCAGAGCATCCGCCGACCGCCTCTGTCAAACCAGTACGTCCAATCTGATCCATAAGCTTTTTTAGTTCTCTCATGCCGCTTCCAATCACAAATATGTTCATAGCGCACCTCGTTAGTTTCGCCGCCTTTGGACGGCTGCATATTTTTGACGGTTCTTTTTTATGACCCACGTCCGCAAAATACAATAAAAATATGTCTGTACGTCATATTATTTATTATTCTACAACACGAGTTACAACAAACTTACAACAAATTTTGACGGATTTCTGACAAGTTTCCCCAATTTTTTATATGAAAAAATAATGGAAAGTCCACAAAATACAGGAGTTTAGAGCATTTTTATGTCTAACAGTCATTGCTATAAATATCTTCGTTCAGTTATATTGTAATTATGACAAGCAAACTTTCTATTCTTGGCAAGAGACTGACGATGCTTCGCGGGAAACGTTCGCAGGCGGAGACGGCGGCGCAGATGTGCATTACGCAGTCTTATTTGAGCTGTCTCGAACGCGGAAAGAAAATACCCTCCAACCAAATACTCTCTATTATCGCTGAAGTCTACGATACGACCGTGGGTTATTTATTGGGAGAAACGGACGACCCCCAAGCGTCGAGGGAGACAAAACGCCGCGATAACTCCGCCGCTTTTGACTCGATATCGAACACGCTGCGCCGTATCCCGCTGCTGTCCCCAGAACATGTCTTAGAATTTATGGCCGGTAATAAGCCCCCGGCAGACACAAATTTTATTTATATCGAGGAAGGCGACGCCAAGGGACTCTCTGTCCAGTTCGCCGTAATATCCGCGACAGGCGATAATCAAAGGTGGGGCATTCCCATCGGCGCGAGCGTCGTCGTCGACCCCACCTCGACGGTACAGGATTTTGACATCGCGCTCGTGCGCTACAACACAGACGTCGCTTTTAAGAAACTGCGCTGGCACGACGACGGCTCTATTGACTTAATGTCCGACAACGGGTCTGTTGTCTGCGTTCCATGCGGCGAGGCCCGCTCTGGCGCATTCGCCATACTCGGCAAGGCGGTTTCGGTGATACTCACTCCAAAACACGGACTGTAAAGACTATCGACGCAAATCCATCCGCTTCCGCACAGCATGACATACGAAGAGCCGCGTCTATCGTAATTGGACATTACGACATGACGCGGCTCTTAAAACTTTCTAGAATTATTTTACGTTATTCGTACTTCAGAGCGTCGATTGGGTTAAGCAGCGAGGCTTTCCACGCCGGGTAGTATCCGAACCCTACTCCGACAAGCGCTGAGAATACGAACGCGAGCAGTATAGATGACGCAGTGAATATAGGCGGCGCGGATGTGAACGAGGACAGCGCGTACCCCGCTACCACCCCCAAGACGATCCCAATGGCTCCTCCGATCATTGAAAGGAACATGGCTTCGATAAGGAACTGCGTTCTGATGTCCATCGCTTTCGCGCCGACGGCCATCCTTATGCCGATCTCGCGCGTCCTCTCCGTGACGGAGACTAGCATGATGTTCATTATCCCTATCCCACCGACGACGAGCGATATGACCGCTATTGAACCGAGAAGCATTGACATTATTGTCGTTGTCTTGCGGCGGGCTTCGAGCATCTGCGTTACGTTCCTTACCGCGAAGTCGTCGGCCTCGCCGGGCTTTATCTTATGGCGTTCGCGAAGCAGAGCTTCCGTCTCGTTCTGGACGTAGTTCAGCGCGTTCATCGAGATGCCCTTGATGTAGATGTTGCCAATGCGCCCCGCCGTGTGCCATCTTACGAGCCTCTTCTGCGCGGCCGTGAGCGGCACCAGCACGAAGTCGTCCTGGTCGTTCCCCATCTGCGACTGCCCTTTTTTCTCAAAGACCCCTACGACGGTGAACGGTATCTTGTTTATCCTTATAGACTTGCCGAGCGGGTTTTCACCCATGAACATCTTTTCTGATACAGTGCCGCCAATCACGGCGACCTTCGTCCCTTGGCGAACGTCGCTTGCATTGATATCTCGGCCCGAGGCCAGTTCCCATTCCTGTACGTTGGAAAATTCCTGGGTGCTCCCAGTAACGCTCGTGCTCCAGTTCGTGTTTCCATATATCAGCGTCGCGGATGTGTTGACCATCGGAGCCACCGCGTCTATGCCTGAGACTTCCCGCCCTATAGCCTTGGCGTCGTCGTACGTCAAATATCGCTGCGTGGTCGACGTCGATGAGGCCGAGCGATCAGGGAAGACCATGATAAAGTTGCTCCCGAAAGATGATATCTGTTCGTCAATGCTTTTATTAGCGCCGGAACCAACGGCAAAGGCCGCAATGACGGCCGCGACCCCTATTATTATTCCAAGCGCGGTGAGCATGGAGCGCGTCTTGTTTCTGCGTAGCGCCCTTACCGCTGTGCGCGTTATCTCCTGTGTCGATATCATATCTTCGGCCTCCTGCTGTTTATCTCGTCGCTTGTTATGACCCCGTCCCTGAAATGCAGTATCCTCTTCGCGTATGCGGCGACGTCCGGCTCGTGCGTGACAAGTATTATCGTTATACCTTCTTTATCGTTGAGTTCCGTAAAGAGGGCCATTATCTCGTCGCTGGTCTTTGAATCGAGGTTGCCCGTCGGTTCGTCCGCCATAAGTATGGGGGCCCTGTTGACTATCCCCCGGGCTATCGCCACACGCTGCTGCTGTCCGCCTGAAAGCTGCGTAGGTTCGTGATATATCCTGTCCCCAAGCCCCATATCTATCAGGACTTGCTTTGCGCGTTCGTGGCGTTCGTCTTTTGGGACACCAGCGTACAGAAGCGGCAGCTCGACATTCTCAGCGGCGCTCGTCTTTTGCAGGAGGTTGAACCCCTGAAAGACAAAGCCTATCATGCTGTTGCGTATCTCAGCCAGCTCGTCGCTGCTGAGGTCGCTGACGTCCTTGCCGTCAAGCAGATATGTTCCGGACGTCGGTCTGTCCAGGCAGCCGAGTATGTTCATCGTCGTGGACTTGCCGGAACCTGAAGGCCCCATCATCGCGACGAACTCGCCCTTCTCGACGGAGAGATTCACTCCGTGCAATATCTCCAGCTCCTCGGAGCCGAGCATGAAGCTTTTCCTTATATCCTTAAGCTCGACGAGAGCCATTATTTACCTTCTTTTTCGACGACGATGCCGGTTATGACCTTGTCGCCCTCTTTAAGCCCTGATAATATCTCCGTCGCGCTCCCGTCCGTAATGCCCTTTTCGACTTCTACCCTTACTGGCTTTTTCTTCTGGATGGTATAAACGGCAGGTTTTCTAACTTCAGCGACTTTGCTCTTCCCGCGCCCCGGAGGACCCTGCTCGACAGAAACTGCACTAAGGTCTACAGGCTTGAACCTGAACGCGCTGTTCGGCACGGTCAGGACGTCTTCGCGCTCCTGCATGACGAGCGATACGTTAGCGGTCATGCCCGGAAGCAGCAGTCCTTTCTCGTTTTGAACTTTGACAATGACAGTGTAGGTAACGACATTGTTCGTAGTCGTCGGCGACAGACGTATCTGAGTCACCTTGCCCTTGAATATCTCGGTCGGGTGCGTATCGACTGTAAACTCAGCGGGCTGCCCCTGTTTGACGCCGCCAATGTCGGCCTCGTCAACGTTGACTTCTACCTGCATATCCTTCAGATCTCTGGCTATCTCCGCGATACTAGGCGTCTGATAGCTCGCGGCTACCGTCTGCCCTTTATCTACGTTCTTCGCCACGACAACGCCGTCGACCGGCGAATATATTTTGGTATATCCGAGGTTTATCTTTGATTTCGTAAGGGCCGCGCTGTACTGCGCGATCTTTGCCCTTGCCGCCGCCACCTGCGCGCCCGCCGTAGCGCATGTCTTAACATCGGAGTCGACGTCGGATTTAGCTACGAGGTCGCGGCGTGAAAGCTCCTCTGTCCTCTGCAAATTCTTCTTGGCGTTAGTCAGCACCGCCTGATAATTCAGGAGGTCGGCCTGTGCCGCCATGAGGTTCGCCTGTGCCTGCGCGACATCGGCCTGCTGCGTCGCCGAATCTATCTCAGCTATAAGGTCGCCCTTTTTGACTACGCTGTTGTAGTCTATATATATCTCCTTGACTGTGCCAGATATCTGAGTACCGACGTCGACAGTCTCGACCGCGTCGAGAGTTCCCGTCGCCTGTATGACCGAGCGTAAATCGGAACGTGAAACGGTTGAGGTCCTATATTTTATCTCGGACTCCTTGCCGTTCATATACAACATCACGCCTCCAACAATGGCCGCTATAATAAGCAGCAGGAACAAAGTCTTTTTTGACAGGAATTTTTTAAGTATGCAATTATTCATTATTCGCGACCTCCCATGGCCTTTTCGAGATCTATCCTTGCGGTCTTGCAGTTATACAGAGAAAGCACCGTGCTGGTCTGAGCCGCCGCATAGCTTTCAACGGCGTCGGATATTTCCAAACTGTTTCCAACTCCAGCCTTGTATCTACCTTCCGCCAGGTCGTAAGTGGCCTTAGCCTGACGTTCCGCCTCCATAGAGGCGCTTAGGGCTTCTTTCGCCTGACGCAGAGCTTCCCACGCCTTGCGCACGGAGAGCATTACAGAGTTGCTTAAGCTGTTCATCTTTGCCTCGGCCGCGCGAAGATCCGCTTCCGCGCCTTCTACCTTGCTTTTAGTGGCTCCGCCGTCAAGGATAGGGATGTTCAGCGACAGTTTCGCGTTCCATCCGTCCGCCTCAAAGAAGGAGACCCCGTTCGTGTTGTATCCCGCGGACGCGCTGACCGTCGGATAGAGTCCTCGCTTCTGCAGGTCAAGGTTCGTCTTCGCGTACTCCACGCGCTTCTGCTGCGCCGCCAATTCCGGTTTGTTAGCTATAGCGCGTTTGACGGCTTCTTCCGCCGTGATACTCCATTCTGTATAGTCAAGCATGTCTTTTATAGAGTCCACCTTGCGGAGCGGCTCGCCCATCGCGGCGGCCAACTGAGCTTTCATCTGCGCGGCCGAAGTGTCGGCCTTTACAAGTGTCAGCTTCGAATTCGCCAAGTCCGACTCGGCCTTTGTGACTTCGATCTTCGCCTTTGTGCCTACTTCATAATACGATTTAGCCCAGTTCAGACGCTTCTGATAGTTATCGTAACGACGCTGGGCGACTTCGTGCTCGCGTATAGACCTGTTAAGCCCGTAATACGCCGTGCTGACATCCGCTACGACGGTATTGACCGCCTCTGAATAGTCCTCCGAGGCCGCGGCCGTGTTCAGTTTCGCGCCGGCTACGTCCAGCCTGCGTTTGCCCCCGTCGTATATTGACTGCGACAAAGTAGCGTTTGAACCGTAATCGCCGTTGTCATTGCTGAACGAGCCGTTGGCCCTTGTGTACGACGCTCCTACGCTGCCCTGCAGCCTTCCGCTCGCGGCCTTCTGGCTTATCGAAGCCTTCTGCGAATCATATTTCGCCGCGGCCTGCGCAAGGTCAGGATGCTTAGCAAGCGCCGCCGATATACACTCGTCGAGTGTAAGCGGCTCCGCCGCGTACAGAGGCGTTATTTGCGCCATGATCGCGGCGGCTGTCAGTACTAATAATATCTTTCTCATATTACGCCTCCATCTCCGATTTATTTCCGTTTAACGGGAGAGAAACGGTAAACACCGTGCCCTCGCCCTCCTTGCTCTCTACTCCGATGGCTCCGCCGTGCGCTTCGATAATCGCGCGCGTTATGGCAAGCCCTATCCCCATTCCGCCGCTCGCCCTTGTTCGTGATTTATCCGTACGGTAGAAGCGTTCAAAAATATTCGGCAAATCTTCTTTCGATATCCCTATCCCTGTATCCTTAAAGGAGACGACTATCTCATTCCCCGTCTTCTCAGCTTTTACGTATACCGTTCCTCCGCTGTCCGTATATCTCAGCGCGTTAGAGAGTATATTTTCAAATGCCTGCCGCATCTTTGAGGTATCGACTGCCGCTTCAAGCCCTCCTTGGATGTCGCGTTTGAGCGTAACAGATTTGTTTGCGAACAGCGGATCGAACGACAGGGCGATCTTTTCAAGGGCCTCCGACATATCGACGCTCGATATGCTCAGTTTGCTGTCCGTGCTCTCTATAACCGATAGCTTCTCCACCTCGGATATGAGCCGTGAGAGGCGTTCTATCTCGTCGACTGTGAGTTTTATCCTCTCCGGCGTGGGCTCCCATACCTTGTCTTCAAAGGCTTCGAGGTGGGACTTAACGACCGTTACCGGGTTGCGCAGCTCGTGCGCTATGTCGCTCGTCAGACGCTTGCGCAGTATCTCCTGTTCCTCAAGCGCCATTCCCAAGCGGTCCATGCTGTCTATGAGCGTCTGTATCTCGGCGATATCGGACCTCAGACCGTCCTTCACATTGTAGTCGCCCTTGCTTATCTGGTACGCGCGCTTCGCCGCCATAAGGACCGGTCTGCTTATCCTGTCGGCCATGAAGAATGATATGAGGACCGCGATCATAAGCATGAACGCGACTGACATATAGAGCATCTTATTGAAGCGGTTCAGGAATATCCCATCGCGGCTGTCCTTAAACGGGAGGCACACAAATGATATTTTCCCGACCTGTATTCCCCTGACGATTATTGGATCTTCGATAGTAAGGAGTTTTCCACTGCTGCCCTCGGGCGGCCGGCGCGGCGAAAGGAACGGCCTTTTCCCGCCGTCAGGAGTCTTGACATGCTTCATCTGACGCCTTGCGAAAACCTTGACTTCCTTGTTCTCCGAGTCATAGACCGTGGCGCTTATTATCGGCCAGCGCAGGAAATCCCCGTGCAGCTGCTGTATAAAGTCGTTGTTCCAAGAATTTTCCCTGCTGTATATCTCCTGAAGCAGAAGGACTATCTCCTGCCTGTCCTCCATCAGCTTCTCGCTGGCAAACCTTTTGAACTGCCAGTTAAGGAGCTCCGATATGGACGTCGGGATGACGACCATACATATAAGGACGATCCCGACATATTGAAACAGCATCCTGGTGCGGAGAGATTTTTTCATCCTAACACTCCGAGACCCTGTAGCCGAACCCGTGCACTGTCTTGATATATCCGTTCTCGTGTTCCGGGTCGGACAATTTCTTTCTTATGTTCTTTATGTAGCTGTCTATCGAACGCTCAAAGCCGTCGTACTCGTAGCCGAGCGCGTAGGTGATGATCTCGTCTCTGCTCCACGTCTTTTCGGGCCGTTCCGCCATTTTGGAAAGGATAAGGAACTCGTTGCGCGTCATTTGTACAGGCTCGCCGTTCTTCGTGACCGTGAAATTTTCCAGATCTATAACGAGAGACGACCCAACAGCAATGGTACGGGACAACACGCCGTCGGCGGGAGCCGACTTCCTGAGCGTAGCGCGTATGCGCGCCATAAGCACCCTTGGACTGAACGGCTTTATGATGTAATCGTCAGCCCCAGCGTCAAGCCCGGAGATGACGTCTTCCTCGCCGCTGCGCGCGGTCACCATTATTATCGGGACATCGGACTTTTTGCGTATCTCACGGCAGACGTCCGTCCCCTGCATTCCCGGGAGCATAAGGTCTAGAAGCACAAGGTCGTATGAGGAAGAGTTGAAAAGCTCGAGAGCTTTAAGCCCGTCCGGCGCGATATCGGCGCCGTAGCCATCGCGTTCAAGGTATGCCTTCTCCACGTCCGCTATAGGCATTTCATCTTCGACTATCAGTATCCTCATCATTACGGCCTCCCATGCTTATGTTGTCCATGTAAAACAAATATATACTAAATTGTCAAAATATTAAACTATAAACTTCGATGTTTCTATGTAAAGGCGGAGAGGAATGCCCTCGCCGCCTTTCGGAAGAGTGTTACTTACGTATATTTTGCCCCTTGGTCCTCCGTGGCGAAGTTCGCCGCTCGGCCCTCCGAAGAACGGGCAATCCTTATACTTCTCAGGATTTTTGAGCATCTCCTCAAGCCTGTCGTTGTCCAGCTTATTCTTTATTCCCTGTATCTTCGAGCAAAGGGAGCGTATCTTCGCCTTGTCTACCGTGGGCTTTTTGAACTCAGCTCTGACTTCGCCGGAAAGTTTCCTCAGCTCGTCAAACTTCGCCTTTGTCTCGGTCGAAAGTTTTGGGCCTTCCTTTCTCATCCCGGGCTTCTTAGAGAACTTCGCGGGATCTTTCAGCATCTCTTCAAAACGCGCGTCCGAGATATCGTTGCGCAGCTTCTTGATCTCCTGATGTATCTCGCGCGCCTTCGCCTTATCGACGGTAGGCTTTGCGAGCTCCGCCCTGAGCTGTTTGTGAAGCGTGCCCATCTTTTCAAAATTCGCCTTCATCTCCGGCGTCATCTGTTTGCCTTCGAAGCGCGGGCCTCTGCCCGGTCCCGGTTCTCCGCCGAACGCCAACGCGCCGCTCACACATACCATCGTAAGGACTACCGCAAGAAATATCTTTTTCATCGTTTTATCTTCCTCCATTTTCTTTTGGGTTCGTAATCATCCAACTTCAATGGTGAGATATTACCAACGGCTTATGAAAATTTTATTACTAATATGTGGAGATTTTATGTCAATAAATAATATATTTTTCCAGCGTATAAAAGAGCGGGCGCCCTGAAAAGGACGCCCGCTCGGCTTCGTAAACCAAACGATATCGCTTATTTGCCGAGACCGACCTCGCGGCCAAGTTCGTAAGCCTTTAGGTTGCTCTCAAGGAACTGCGGCTTTCTCGCGCCAAGTTTCTCTCTTATTATCGCCTTAGCCGTTTCGTCGGATATGAAATCCATAACGGCGATAACGGTGCCGAGCAGCACGACGTTAAGCGCGCGTTCGTTGCCCACGCTCGCGGCAAGCTGCGTCGCGTGTACTGGGATGACCTTTATATCGCTGCGGGTCGGCGTGTACGTCGACATATCTTCGTTGAAGATGAGTATTCCGCCGGGCTTTACAGTGCTCTCATATTTATCGAGCGACGGCTGGTTGAGAGTAACGACAACGTCCGCCTTGACGACGAACGGGGAGCTGATCTCTGCGTCGCTTACAGTGACGCCGCAGTTCGCCGTGCCTCCACGCATCTCAGGCCCGTATGACGGGAGCCATGAGACATAGCGGCCCTCTTTGATTCCGCCGTAAGCGACGAGCTGACCAAGGACCATAACGCCCTGTCCGCCAAATCCGGCGCAGAAAAGTGTGCGTGTAAAGTCTGCCATCTT
>JAUNSQ010000018.1:10160-16476 GCA_030539135.1 Synergistaceae bacterium
AAGTGGATAATACGGGATCATGTTCTCAACAAGCCAGTCGCACGCCTGAGTCGGTCTCATGCCCCAGTTTGTCGGGCAAGTGGAGAGGACTTCGACGAACGAGAAACCCTTCTTGTCTATCTGGTTCTGGAACGCTTTTTTGATCGCTTTCTTCAGCGCCGGAAGGTGCGCCGGTTTCGCTGCGGAGACCCTCTCGATATACGCCGGGCCCTTGAGCGTGGCGAGCATCTCGCACATGCGCATCGGATAGCCCGCGCGCGCCGGGTCGCGCCCATCCTGCGTCGTCGTCGTCTTCTGACCGATGAGCGTCGTAGGAGCCATCTGGCCTCCAGTCATTCCGTAAATGGCGTTGTTTATGAATATCACCGTGATGTTCTCCGAACGGTTAGCGGCGTGGACTATCTCGCCCGCCCCTATCGAAGCGAGGTCGCCGTCGCCCTGATATGTGAATATCATCCTGTCGGGGCGCACACGCTTAAACCCTGTGGCTATCGCCGGCGCGCGTCCGTGCGGGGCTTCGATAAAATCGGTGTCGATGTACCCGTACATAAGCGCGGCGCATCCGACTGGCGCGATGCCCGTCGTTATCTCCTGTATATCAAGTTCGTTCAGCGTCTCGCACAGCATCCTGTGGACTATCCCATGGGTGCAGCCCGGGCAGTAGTGAGTATGTACGCCTTCGACCCAGCTTTTTGGTCTTTCATAAATGAGTTTTTCAGCCATGGCGTTCGCCTCCGTTATTTGAGCTCCGCAAATATCTTGCGGCACTCTTCTTCTATCTCAAGCACGCTCGGGCACATGCCGCCGGTGCGTCCGTAGAAGCTGACCGGTATCTGGTATTTGACGGCGGCCTCCACGTCCTTCTTCATCTGCCCCCAGTTCATCTCAACGTCGAGTATATGTTTGCACGTCGGGACGAGTGTGGCAAAATCTTTATACGGGAACGGATTGACGAGCAGAGGGCGCATGAGGCCGACCTTATATCCCTCGGAGCGAAGGTTGTCGACGACAGAGCGGGCTATGCGTCCTACGGTTCCAAACGCCGATATCACGACTTCCGCGTCGTCCGCCTTGTACTTCTCACAGTCCGTCTCTTTCTCTGCGATCACGTTCCATTTGGCTTCGAGTTTGCGGTTGTGATTTTCAAGCGTCTCCGGGTCCAAGAAAAGGCTGCGGAGTATATTTCTTTTTCCGCGTTCCTTCATGTAGCCACACGCCCATTCGACAGGCTTGGAAAGGTTCTTGCCGTGCCCTTCCGGTATCTCGACGGCCTCCATTATCTGGCCGATGACGCCGTCACAGAGCACGATTACCGGGTTGCGGTATGTCTGCGCGAGGTCAAATGACTTCTGCACCATGTTCACCGCCTCCTGCAATGAGCTCGGAGCAAGAACGATGATCCTGAAATCTCCGTGAGCCATTCCATGGGCGGCCTGATTGTAGTCCCCCTGCGACGGGAGTATCCCGCCAAGGCCGGGGCCTGCGCGCATGACGTTTACCACTACCACCGGCATCTCCTGCCCTGCCATATAGCTCATGGCCTCCGCCATAAGCGATACTCCGGGGCTTGAGGAGCTTGTCATGACCCGTTCTCCTGTCGACGCGGCTCCGAGTATCATATTCGACGCGGATACTTCGCTTTCGGCCTGCAGATATGTGCCGCCGACCTCAAAAAGCCTTTTTGACATATATTCTGGGATCTCGTTCTGAGGCGTTATCGGATAGCCGAAGAAATATTTGCATCCGGCCTGTACTGCCGCTTCGGCGATAGCCTCGGTCCCCTTCATAAGCGTTCTTTCCATTATTTTCTGCCGCCTCCCCTATTCTTCGCGGAATACTCTGATAGCGGCATCCGGGCAGCGCATCGCGCACATACCGCACCCGATGCAGTCCTCGGCATTGACCGCGGCCACCGGGCGATACCCCTTCTGGTTTATCTTATCCGATATCGCAAGGACTTTCTTGGGACATGCTTCCACACAAAGCGAACAACTCTTACAGTATTGTTCAAGTATTTCTACTCTTCCTTTTGGCAAACGAAAACACCCCTTTCTTTTATATAAGCACGCTTCCGGGAGACTCCCATGGAAGCAGTATCTCCCTCTTCATGCGCCAGAGACGTATATCGTCGTCCAGCAGCTCCCTTACTTCGTCAAAGATACTCCGCTCGGCTATGCCAAACAGCATATCAAGCCCCATATCCTCGGCGAATGACTTCACTTTTTTGACGCCGTCCGCGCATTCCTCCGGCTTCGTCTGGTCCATAAAATGAGGATTGGCGACGACCGCCGTCACTTCAAGCCCGCCGATATCCTCGAGCTTTGCGCGCATCTCGGAGAGTTCTTTCAAAGTCCTCGTGTGCGTCCTGTATGGATTTACGACGAAGATAAGGTCGTAACCAGCCTCCCTTATTTCAGGCTCAAACTGCTTCAAAGCGAGAGCCCCCTGCGCGTCCCCGCCGATATCAAGTATGAGTCTAATTGAAGCGTCATATATTTTAGTCCTAATTTCGGGATTTATGTAGCTCATATCTCCCCATTTCATCTCGCCGGGCGGGTCGAGTATCGACACTTTGCCGCGTTCAAGCTGCTGTATCACCGTTCTGAGACAGAAATACGGGTTTATTATATCCATATCAGCGAGCGTTATCTTATCGCGCGTCTCAGCCATAGCGTCGGCGAGGCTCATGGTGAACTCAGTCTTGCCGGAGCCAAGCGCCCCTGTCACGGCTATTACATGGTTCCATCCTATCTCTGATACGATGGCCGCGTTATTGCTAATCAAATGCGCTCTCCTTTTCATATTCCTTTGCAGCTTCTTTGCCCGACAGGACTCTAAATACGCCCTCGCAGAGGGCGCGAAGCTCGTCCTCTCCGGGGCAGCAAACTACGGGAGCCAGCCATGAGACGTGCTCCTTTATCTTATCGCACAGATATTTGCTGTGGGCAAGCCCGCCAGTCAAGATCACTGCGTCCACTTCACCCTTCATTGCGACGGAGCGGCTTCCTATCTCGCAGGCGACCTGATACGCCATGGCGTCCACTACGAGTTTTGCCTTTGCGTCTCCGCCCTCGACCATCTCAATGACCTTCCTGAAATCGCTCGTGCCCAAGTGAGCGGTAAGCCCCGCGCCGCCCATTATATACTTCTTCATCTGTTCGTAAGTGAACTTGCCCGAATAGCACCTCTTGACTACTTCCATGATGTGCACCGTGCCGGAGCGTTCAGGGGTGAAAGGCCCATAGCCGCATATCGCGTTATTCACGTCGATGACGCGCCCAAGGTAATGGGCTCCGACCGTCACTCCGCCGCCCATGTGGGCGATTATGAACTTGCACTCTTTCAATTCTTTGCCCATCTGCTTCGCGACGCGGTATCCTACCGCTCGCTGGTTGAGCGCGTGAAACACCGGGACACGCGGGATATCAGGAATGCCGCTGATATGCGCGATGTCTGACATCTCGTCCACGCATACGGGGTCGACTATATACGCCGGTTTGTCGCCGCTCTCGCGCGCCAGCCTGAGAGCAAGCACCGCGCCGAGGCTGCTCGCGTGGGCCCCGTACTTGTTCGAGCGGAGGTCTTCGATCATCGCGTCGTTAACTATCCACGTCCCGCTCGCGAGAGGATGGAGCAGCCCGCCCCTCCCTACGAACGCGTCGATATCGGACAGCTTGACCCCATGGGCTCCAAGCGTCTTTACGACGTCGGAATACCGGAGCTCCTCTTCCTCGGCCCAATCCTTAAAACAGGCGAGCTGCTGCTGAGAGTACGTGACAGTCTCCGTCCACAGCTCTTCACAGTCTTCAAACAGGGCGATCTTAGTCGTAGTGGCGCCCGGATTATTTGCAAATATCTTCACCCGTATCAGCAACCTTTACAAGATGTCATACAAATGTTAAACCGCCTGATGATAAGGCGCTAAACACACGTCCAAAAATGGATTATACAGCATACAAAGCTCTGAGCATAGCCGCATAAATTTATAAAACACGCAGGAAAATGGCAACGCTTAACAAGCGACAGCTCCTTGACACCGCCAGACATGGTTGATATACTTTCCGATGTGGCTGCGGCGGCATAGCCAAGTGGTAAGGCAGTGGATTGCAAATCCATCACCACCCGTTCGAATCGGGTTGCCGCCTCCAACAGAATTTCTAATCCCCTGCTTGCGCGGGGGATTTTTTATTGCGTTGTTTTGCCCTATCGGAGTCTTTTTAGTAAAATATAATATGCATCGACCGCCGAAAGGAGGGACAGCGTCATGACCATATCATATCCTGATATGACCCTGCACGTCGTAAAGCATTTCAAAGACGGGCATACGATAATGGCTCCATGCGTCGTATCTATACTGTCGCCAGATGATTATAAGGGACTCAAAAAAGCGTATAAGGAAGTATCTGAAGGGCTCAGCCCAGAAATCTTCGCGCCATACTCCGACGACGAGCTTAAACGTTTCTTAAGCGAAGATGGAATAGTCGTCGGCGTCCATTACAAAAAGCAGATCATCTCCGCCCGCAGCGTTAAGATAAGCCCGGAATGGGTGACGGAGTTTTCCGAAGGCCTGGGAGGGCTTGACTGCCACGCAAACACTACGGCTGTAACAGGTTTCTGCGCCGTCGCGGGAGAGTTCAGGGGGAACAACATCCAGTTCCTGACGCAGTATTATATGGAGAACCTGCTCGTAGCCCTTGGCAAGTCGATGTTGGTAACGACGATAGCTCCCAATAATATTTTCAGCCTTGCCAACGTGCTGAACTGCAAATATTGCATAACGCGCATCAGAAACGCATACGGCGGATATCTGCGCTATGTCCTGAAAAAGGACCTCTGGCATACTCCGCACCTCTTCCCGCACGGGCACATGACGATACCGTATCATAACCTCGCGCAGCAGAAAGAAGCCCTCGACGCGGGATATGTCGGCTACAAACTGATAAAGCGCACAAAGGGCATGGCGCTGTTGTTCGGGCGCAGGGACAGATCGGCCAATATAATCGAAGAATAGAAGAATAATTATAGGCAGTTACAAACGAGGCTCCGTTTAAAACTTGAACGGAGCCTCGTTAAATTATTTACGCGCTTACAGGAATTGTTTTATCAGCGAAGCTATCAGCCTTGGCCCGGGAAAGAGACCCCTGCTCAGCCTTTTGCCGGAGGTCACAAGCAGTATGCCCGCAAGAACGGCTATCCCGACAGAGTTGATTGGGTTACCGGCTATCACGTTCCTTGGGTTCGCCGCTTCCATCGAGGCGGCGAATTTTGCTTTTGCGCTCTGCAGCGCCAGATGTTCAGCGTCCATCGGCCTTATCCTCAGCGGACGCGACGACCGGAAGCTCAGACGTCTGAGACGTCTCATCGGAGACGCGCGCCCTGCTGAACAGATACCAGCCCGCGGCGAGCAATATCGCGGAGACGGCAAGCGCGGAAAGAGGCCCGCAGAGATACTCGCGCAGCCACATATAGGCCGCGGCTGTCGCCGCTATAGCCGCGCAGAACAAGAAAGCGGCTCCAAAGTACATAAGCAGGAACCGGCGTGTCAGCGTCTCCGCATTCTTCTTCGCGACGCGGCCTTCCGCCTCCAGCAGTTCGAGAAAACTCATTATTATCTTTGTCACAGCGTCCAGCGGTCTCGCCTCCCTGCCATATACGGCGCGGTTATCTTAGTCGTCCGACGACTTGCAGCAGTGGTTGAGTACCGTTCCGATGATTATGCCGGCTCCAAAAGCCACCGCGACGGAGAGGAACGGGTTATCAGAGACCTTGCCTCCGGCCTTGGCCACAGCTTCTTTTGTCGGCTGCTCGTATTTATCGATGACGGGCCTGATAGCATTAAGCACATAGTCGGTCCCGCCGTTGAGGGCGTTCTTGATCTTAGTAAGGTCGACCTTCGACTCAACTTTGGCGTCGAGCGCCGCGGTCAATTCTTCCACTCTGGCCTCAAGGCGTTCTATCTGCTTCTCCGGCGTCATCTCGTCGATGTACTCTCCCAAAAGTTCTCCGTTGTCTCTTTTGTTGACTTCTGTCATAAATACTACCTCCCTCTGTGTTTTTAACGCTCTGTGAACTTAGTTCCATATCCGCATTGTATCACGAGTTAAATATTTAATATATACAAATCACGCAGACAGTCGTAATACAAAATACTTATCGAAAAGGTACGGCGCGTCATACGGGGAACAGTTCTCTACGTTATAGATCCTAGATACTCAGCGCGACAGCGTTATGGCGCGGAAGATTTGAGGAAGTTTTAATATAAAAATAACAATCCCCCGGCGTAGCCGGGGGTATTTCATTTTCGGGCATAGCCCTA
>JAUNSQ010000140.1 GCA_030539135.1 Synergistaceae bacterium
AAATATCATTGACTGATATGCAAGGATAGCTACAATAAAAATGCTGTAGCTGACGCCTGACAGAGCGCGGAACACCAAAAGGATAAAAGGGTGATTTAACGTCAGCGCGATACCTGCAGAGAAAAGCAGCGAAGCAAAGGCCCCGCCAATCAACGTTCTGCGAACGCCAGCCCGTTCAAGCACCCAGCTGCCGACGGGGCGAAATAACGTTACTGTTATATAAAATATACTAAGAAAAATGGCTATAGTATTTGGAGACGCGCTATAGCTGCCGTAAAATGGGCCAAATATGAAATATGCATTAGAAAAACAATATATGCTGTAGTTTATCAAGAACATCATCAAGAATTGTTTTGAACCGCCCATACTTACTCGCCTCCGCACATTCGGATATCCTACCATAAAATACGGGAGCCGTGACACGGCTCCCGCGCATCCTGACAAATATTCTGTTCCAGAAAATTTATTCCGTTTCTTCTTCCTTATCCTTCGCGGCTGCTTCGATGACTTTCTTAGCGATGTCGCCTGGGACTTCTTCGTAATGTGAAAATTCCATTGAGAATGTACCTCGTCCTGATGTCATAGAACGAAGGATGATCGCGTAACGGAACATCTCAGACAACGGGCACTGCGCTTTTACGATCTGAAGCTTACCTTCGCTGTCGATACCCATGATGCGTCCGCGTCTGCTGTTAAAGTCTCCCATGACGTCGCCTAGGCAGTCCTCGGGAACGACGACCTCGACGTTCATAACAGGCTCGATAAGCACTGGCATTGCATCGCCAAAGGCCTTTTTGAAAGCGAGCGAAGCGGCGATCTTAAATGCCATTTCCGATGAGTCGACTTCGTGATATGAACCGTCAAAGAGTGCGCATGAGAAGTCTGTCGCCGGATATCCCGCAAGATAACCCCTAACGGCGGCTTCGCGAAGCCCTTTTTCAGCCGCTGGGATATAACTCTTAGGAACTGCGCCGCCGACTACACGGTCTATAAATTCAATGCCAGAGTTTCTTTCAAGAGGAGCAAGTTCAAACCACACGTCTCCGTACTGACCGCGGCCGCCCGACTGTTTCTTGTGTTTTCCCTGTGCGCTCGCCTTCTTTTTGATCGTCTCACGATATGGGACTTTCGGTGTGCGAGTCTCAAGGTCTACTTTATAGCGTTCTTTTATTTTGGAAAGCATGATATCAAGGTGCATATCGCCCATACCAGAAAGTATGGCGTCATTTGTCTCAGGGTTCTTACTGAATGTAAGAGTCCTATCTTCTTTGAGCATCTTTGTGATCGCGTTGCCAAGTTTATCTTCGTCGGCTCTGCTCTTCGGCATGACCGCAACGCTGTATACCGGCTTCGGGAACTGGATCGGGCGGAACTGACGAACTTCGCCCTTCGTTCCAAGCGTATCGCCGGCGATGGTACTCTCGAGTTTTGGAATGGCCACGATATCGCCGAGGATGATCTCTTTCTCTTCCACGCTCTCCTTGCCCTTCATGAAGCGGAAAGAGCCGATGCGTTCTTCTTCGCCCTGAGTGACGTTAAATACAGGCTGGTCGCTCGTAAGTTTTCCTGAGAACACTTTAACAAATGAGAGCTTTCCAACATATGGGTCGACCATGACCTTGAAGACAAATCCAAGGAATGGAGCGTTCTCATCTGGCGGGATGTTGACAAGTTCTTCGCCTTTGAGAGCGGCGCGCGTAAGTATATCTTTTGATGACGGCATATAATCTACTACCATATCCATGAGCTGCATGACACCAATGTTGGCGGTCGTCGAACCTGGGATAACGGGGAAGATAGCCCTTGAGCAGACCGCCTTGCGAAGTACTGACAGGAGTTCTTCTGTCGCTATCTCTTCTCCA
Organism: Synergistaceae bacterium; assembly: GCA_030539135.1. Lineage (GTDB taxonomy): Bacteria > Synergistota > Synergistia > Synergistales > Synergistaceae > JAUNSQ01. The sequence continues at coordinate 1,863 of JAUNSQ010000140.1, forward strand.
TCAAGGTAACGCATCATCATTTCGTCGTCGGCTTCTACCGCGCGTTCAACGAGCGTCTCACGGGCCATGGCAACCGCATCTGTCATATCGGCTGGGACATCGCCCTCCGTGAAGTCCTTGCTGCCGTCGCCCTTATATGTATAAGCCTTGTTTGTAAGTACGTTTACGAGTCCTTTGAAGTTAGTTTCGGATCCAATTGGGATGAAGAGCGGGACTGCTTTATCTGTAAGGTTCTCCTGTATGTCTTTTACCACGCCGTCAAAACTCGCGTGTTCTTTATCAAGTTTACTGATAAAGAAGATCGCCGGCGTTTCAAACGTCTCTGCGAACGACCAAACAGCCTGTGTCTGTACTTCAACTCCAGCCGTAGCGTTTACAAGCACGACAGCTCCGTCCGCAACCCTCATGGCCGAGCGCTGCTCACCAACGAAGTCCGCGAAACCAGGCGTATCAAGTACGAATAATGTTTTGCCTTTGTAGGGGACAGTTGAAAGCGACGTGCTGATGGATATGCCGCGTTTCTGTTCTTCCGAGTCAAAATCTGAGACAGTGTTCTTGTCTTCGATTTTTCCCATACGCGAAATCGACCCTGTGTTGAACATAAATGTCTCGTTCAGCGACGTCTTTCCAGCTCCGCCATGTGAAATAAGAGCTATGCTGCGACTATCTTCCGGTTTACGTGTTACCATTTATTTCACTCCTCCTGAAACTGTTGTATATGTATATATATTAAAAATATAGCATTCAGAATCTCCAGTGAAAATTAAGCGACAACTTGATGATGATACCCTTATCTGTACTCTTTAGTCAATCTTAACAATTAAAAAAGCAGCAAAGACAAAGAGTTCGCTTTGCTGCTTCAATATTTATCTAAGCATCGATTGAACGACTAAAGCAACTTCAGCGGGATCCGCGGAGCCTCTCGCCTCTCTCATAACAAGCCCCTGAAGAAATTTCACCTTTGCTCCCTTTTTGTCCTGTCCTGATCTTATAGCTTCAACGGCCTCCGATTCAGACGTGATAATTCTTCTAACTATCTCCTCAAGCGCCGACCCCGTTAACCTTCCGCCCGACGCCCCGCATTTTTTAACGGCGTCCGATAAAGACACGCCCTCTGAAACCATCAAAGCAAAGACATCTTTCGCTTGCGTATTTGAGATGTCTTTTGTTTCAATTTTTGCAATCAGTTTGCCGAGTTCTTCTGGCTTCACGGCAAAATCTTTGATGTCAAGGCCGCGCTCGTGGAGTATCCTTTGGACTTCCGTGCGTATCCAGTTCGCGGCTTTTGCAGCGGAAGCTCCCGATTTAACACACACTTCAAAATAATCGGCGACCTCTTTCTGCTCGGTAAGCTGTTGACTCTCCTCAAGTGAAAGGCCGTATTCGTCGATAAACCTGTCTCTCTTGTCCCATGGCATTTCAGGCAGGTTCTCTTTGACCTTCTGAACATACTCGGGCTTGGCCTCGATGGGCGCGAGGTCCATTTCAAGATAATAGCGGTAGTCGCGGGCTCCTTCTTTCGTTCTCATTGAACGGGTCACTCCCGCGCTGTCGTCCCAGAGCCGCGTTTCCTGCACCAGGCTTCCTCCGTCGTCAAGGACTCGGTTTTGACGCGATATCTCATACTCAAGCGCGCGTTCGATAGACTTAAGCGAGTTGATATTTTTTAGCTCCACTCTCGTACCGAGACTGCCATCGGGATTTGTAAGCGATACATTGACATCCACGCGCAGTGACCCCGATTCCATTTCTCCGTCGGACACATCGAGATAGCGGGCAAGCTGCCGTATCTGTGTAATATATGCGACAGCCTCCGCTGCGGAGCTCATATCCGGTTCTGACACTATCTCAGAGAGCGGCATGCCACCCCTGTTATAGTCGACAAAAGAATACGCAGCTCCAGCAAGGCGTCCGTCAGACGGTCATAGTAATCCAGTCCCTTTTGATTGAGC